>JBKPRM010000077.1:0-4128 GCA_046734555.1 Actinomycetota bacterium
GGGGGGCGAGATCCCGTGACGAAGTGCTCGATCTCGCGCAGCAGAGCGTCCTGGTCTCCCGACCACAACAGGCTGCCGCGGCCCGGCAGCTCGACGTACCTCGCCCCGGCGATCCGATCCGCGAGGTAACGACCGTGCCCCGACTCGACCGGCCCGTCCGCCCGAACAACGACGAGCGTCGGAACCCGGATCGTCGGCAAGACCGCACGGATGTCCGTTCCGTTGATCATGTCGACCATCGAGGCGGCGGTTCCGGGGCTCACCGAATGGCGCTCGTACCGGCCCCATGACTCTCGGAGCGCGACGTCATCTGCGTCGTCCGGGTCGAAGAGGTCGAGCATCATGCCCGTTCCCCATGCGGACTCGAACGTCTCGATGACGTCTCGGGACTGGTCTGCGGTCAGTCCCCACGGGTATCCATCCGCGCGCGTCAACCGCGCGAACCCGTCGATGAGCACCAGGGCACGCACGCGATCCGGGTAGGTCGCGGCGAAGACACACGCGAGGAACCCCCCGGCCATCGCCGTCACGATGGCCGGCTTTTCGCTCCCGACGTCATCGAGGACAGCCCGCAGGTCGTCCATCCACTCCTCGAGCGTGGGAAGCGCCGTCGCCGGAACGGGGTCCGACAGGCCAACGCCGCGCTTGTCGAAGCGGATCACGCGCGCGAACGCAGAGAGACGATCGTTGAACCGCGCGAGCGGTCTGACCTCGCGCTCGATCTCCACGTTGCTGAACCATTGCTCGGCGACGACGATGTCCAGACCACCGGAGCCGAGCGTTCGATACGCGACATGAACGTCACCGCTCTTCGCGTAACGGGTTCCGCCGGACATGGCGCCTCAGTGTGGGCCGACGATCACCGGACCGCAACCGACGCTCGAACGTGGCGGCGGGATCGAGAGACGCCGAGGCCCGGGCCTCGGCGGCCCGGGCCTCGATCCGTGAAGCGTCAGCTCACGTCGCAGCCGTCGGGCTGCGGCTGATCGATCCGAGGGCTCCCGTCGATCGGAACGTCGAAGTACACGACGCCAAGCTGCACGTTACCGTCGGTCTCATTGCGACCGATGTGCACGCTCGAGGGAAGCTCGACGAAGGCGTCGCCAGGACCGTAGGTCGTCGCGTCGCACTTGTCGTGGTAGACGGTGAACGTCCCCGACTGCACCGTCACGAGCGTCTTCCCGGGATGGGTATGCCAGCCCGTCGAAGAGTGCGGACCGAACGTGTACTGCGCCACGATCGTGTTCGTGCCCGGATGGACGGCCAGGCCCATCCCTTTCGACATCGATCCCGCCCCGGCGATCACGGCCGTGATCGTGCCGCTCGACGGGGACGCCACCGCGGCCGTGACCAGGCAGACCGAGGCGATCGCCGCGACCGTGATGGCCACCACCAACCGGATCCTTCTCCTGTTCATGGTTCTCCTCCCCTCAGGATCGAGCTGGGTGCTCAATCGCTCAGATCGATGATCATCGTGTGCTGGTCCACCCACTCCGGCCATTCCTCGGAGTCGTAGACCTTCCGGAGGTCGCCGGACGCGACGTCGACGACGAGCATCGCGGCCTTCGAACCGTCTGCGAATGCGATCTCCGAGCCGTCTGGGGACCAGCGCGGCAGCCAGGCATCGCCGCTCGCGAGTTCGCGCGCCCCGCTGCCGTCCGAGTTGGCGACGTACACGTCGCCGAATGTGGGGTCGACGTCGCTGCTGCCGCCCTGTAACGCGACGAAGGTGATCGAGTCTCCGTTCGGCTCTGCGTCGGCGAAGCCTGCGTTCTTCAGCAGGCGCGTTGCCTCTCCACCGCTCGAGGGGACCGTCCAGAGGTCCCACCGGAGCTCGCGGCCGTTCGGGCCGGATCCCACCACCGTCGGGAGGGTGAACAGCACCGACCGACCATCCGCGGAAAAGGTCGGCGCCATGTAGTAGAGGCCGACCTTCACCTGCGGGAGGTCCGTGATCTGCTCCACTCGCCCGGTCGCCACATCGAGGACGAACAGGTTCCCGATACGATCGCGGGTTTCCCCGCGCTGATAGACGATCTTGGTGCCGTCCGGTGACCACCGCGGTGCGGTCGGATCCTGTGCCGATATCGTGTGCACGAACGGCTGCGGGTTCGAGCCGTCGACGTCCGCAACCGCAACGGCCCCGGTCGTGTCAACGAAAGTCATCTTCGTTCCGTCCCCCGAGACGTCCACCTCTGATGCGCCGGGAACGAGCCCCGTTCCAGTCGTCTCGCCCGTGCCCAGATCGAGGAACGAGAGCTGCGATGGGCCCGGCGCGAGGGCCAGGCTCGGGCTCGGGCTCTGCCCATCGGAGGCCGGCCCAGCGCCTTCATCTCTGCCCTCGAGGTTCGCGACCACGATGGCGAGGACCAGCGCCAGCGCCGCAACCAACGCGAGCGCGCCGTACTTCCGCTTGCGTTGGCTCGATCGCATGCGACGTTCTTGTTCCGACCAAGAATCGAGGTCCGGTTCCGTCTGCTGCTTGACCATCTCGAAGACCTCCCTGAGATCAGGCATGGGTGCCTCCCGAAGCGCGAAGGGCGGCCCTGCCCTGTGTGGCGAGGGCGCGAACGGTCGATGGACGGATCCCCATGATCCGCGCGGCCTCCGCTGAGCCGTAGTCGTACAGGTCGAGCAGGAGGAGGGCAGCACGTTGCCGAGGGGTCAGCGCGAGGAGCAACTGGCGAACGTCTTCGCGCAACTCCACCTCGTCGAATGGGTCGTGCACGACCCCGAGCGGTACCCGTCGGCGGGCGGCCAGCCGGGCGGTACGCATCCGCATCCGGCTGCTGTTCAGCGCCACCTTGAAGAGGTAGGCGTGAACGTCGCGGATCTCGCCGATCGAATCCCAGCGCTCCCACATCTTCAGGAACGCTTCGTGCATGAGGTCGGCCGCTTCGTGACGATCTCCGGTGACGAAATAGAGCGTCTGGAAGAGGCTCCGGTGTTCGTCCTCGTAGAGCGTTCGGAAGTCGCGGGGGCCCGCCACCTCGTCGAGCCGCACGACCTCGCCGTCTGCCTGCATCACCTATCTACGATGCACGGAGTCTCGGGAATGCTTAGGAAGCCCCCACGAGCGACCCGAACGCGATGAAGTCAGGATCCACCGGCCGCCGGCACGGCGTGCACGATCACGCCGCGAGCGCGGCGCACAGATCGGTCACGCGGCCGAACTCCGTCGTGCTGAGGAAGTCGTTGAAGCCGGTTCCCTGGTTGAACCTCGAGATGATCAGCACCTTGCCTGCCGTGAGGTGGAAGAACGCATCGCCCGTCACGAGCCCCTGATCGGCCACGAAGCTCGTCCCACGAACGAAGACGAGGTCCGTGCCATCCTCCTGCGGGAAGATCGAGATCGGGCCGGAGTTGTTGAACGTGACGGTGTTCCCGTTCGCGCTCGCCTGAGAGATGACGCCGTGCGGGTGCAGGTCGATGCGGACGAGGTTGCCGTCCGAGTCGAACACGAGCGTCTGCGTCCCTGAACCCCGCACGTCCTGGTACGTCACCGGGAACGGACAGAAGCCCTCGATCACGACGGGTTCTGTCGCCAGTCCCATCGGCGAGCGCACCTTCGTGAGCGCGCTTGCAGGCGACGTCCCGAGCAAGGCAACCGACACGACGGACGCTGCGACCATGACGAGCTTGACGGTGCCCATGACCCCTCCCCATAAGTTGTGCGCCGATCCAGATCGAGCCTGATCCGCTCGGCTGTGAGCGTGGCGGGTGATGCTCTTCCGCGCTATCGGGCCTTCAGGGGATACGGGCGCGCCGGATCCCGGCCGAGCCTGACGCCGATCTAGCGCAACTGCCTGGGTGTTCCTCGGTCGACGGTCGGGAGGATCGAGATCGCGGACCGGGTAACCCGCTCGCCCATCGATTCGGACGGTCGGTTCACGAGACACCCGCCGACGTCGGGGACCGATTCGCAGTACCTCGGGTCACGCTTCTTGCTCCACATCGTCGTCGAGCCGCCGCCGTCGAGGTTCACGGCTCGCCACGCCCCCGCGTGGATCTGCTCAGCGGCAAGCCTCGGCATCCGAACCCCCGAGGACCAGGAGCTCTGACGACCATCGATCGTGATCAGGAACATCCGGCATCGGGTCTTTCGCCGGGTGTCGGAACATCCACGCG
>JBKPRM010000078.1:0-4403 GCA_046734555.1 Actinomycetota bacterium
GCTTGGACGCGCTCCGCTGACCGGGATCGGACCCGAGTGTAGCCGCGGGTAGGCTCCGCCCCCGTATGGACGTGTCGATCGGCGAGCTGCCGCCACAGCGGTGGCCGGAAGCGGGCGCGATGGCCGGCCGAGCGTTCTGGCGTGAGGACTACTACCGGGTCCTATCGGAAGATCCGATCGAGCGCTACGCGATCGTGCAGGACATCTACCTGCGCATGAACGACCCAACGCCGGTGTGGCGAACGGTCGCAGCCTTCGCCGGCGATCACGTCGTCGGCATCGCGTGCGTCGACGGCCCCGGCGCCTGCTACTTCTGCTCGCTCGAACCCGGTAGGCGCGACCACGCCGACCGTGCCGCAGAGGTGCTCTACGGCGTCAGCCTCTCGATCAAGGAGCTCCACGCCGGCTTGCCACCGCACGCCAACGTGGGACCGGTCGCGGTGGAACCGACGCTGCAGGGCCGGGGGATCGGTCGACGGCTGGTCGGGGCCGCGTACGAGGTGGGGGCGTCGGCGGGACCGGCGACCGTCTCGTTGGACTGCGACCCCCGGTTGGTCGGCTTCTATGAAGCATGTGGCTTCCGGCAGGTCGCGGCCACGACGGACCCGTACGGCTTCGAGATCGTCGGGCTGCGGCGCGATCCCTGATGCGCGCTTGGGCGCTCGAGCGAGGTGCCGCGGCGCCGAGGCTGCTGGACGTCCCGGAGCCGGTGATGGGACCGGGCGACGTCACCGTCGAGCTCAGAGCCTCCGGGCTGAACCACCTCGACCACTGGGTCGCACGTGGCATGCCGGCGCCGCCGGCGTTCCCGCACGTGCTCGGCGCCGACGGTGCGGGTGTCGTGGTCGAGACCGGTGCTGACGTCGCGGGAGTCACGCCCGGCGACGAGGTCGTCATCGATCCGGCCACGTCGTGCGGCGATTGTCCGGCGTGCCGGGCGGGCGACGTGCCGCTGTGCCGCGATCTTGGCGTCGTGGGCGAGCACCGGTGGGGCACGCACGCCGAGCGGATCGTCGTCCCGGCGGTCAACGCCGTGCGGAAACCGGCCGCCATCGAGTGGAACGACGCGGCGGCGTTCGGCCTCGTCGTGGCCTCGGCGGTCCGGATGGCGCATCGGGGCGGGATCGAGCCCTCGACGACGGTGCTCGTCGTCGGTGTCGGGGGCGGCAGCGCCGCCGCCGCGTTCCTCGTGGCGCGAGCGATCGGCGCGAGCGTCTACGCGACGTCGTCGGATGCGCGCACGCGAGCCTGGGCGATCGATCAGGGTGCCGCCGCGGTGTTCGACTCAGCGGGCCCGTTCGACGACGAGGTGCGGCGCGCGACGCATGGAAACGGGGTCGACGTCGCGATCGACAACGTGGGCACGGCGACGTTCGAACGTTCGTTCGGAGCTCTCGGCCGCGGCGGGCGGTTGGTCACGAACGGATCGACGAGCGGGCGAACGGCGACGATCCATCTCCCGACCCTGTTCTGGCGGCATCTGAGCGTCATCGGTGCCTCCATGAACGACCACGACGAGTTCGCGGAGGCGGTGGACCTCGTCGTGCGCGGGCAGGTTCGCGTCCCCGTCGAGACGGTGTTCCCGTTCGACCGATACCCTGAGGCGTTCGAACGGCTGGCGAGCGGGGAACACCTCGGCAAGCAGATACTCAACCGCTGAGGGCATCACGCTCGTATGCCAGAGGGACAACGGTTTGTGCTCGGCTCGGTTCCGGAGCAGGATTGAGCCATCCACGACGGGAGGTAGGTCGATGAGGGGTTCGGCTCGGGTACTGGTCGTGGCTGCCGCGTTCGCCATGGTCGCAGTGGCGTGCAGCAGCAGTTCGAGCGGCGGGGGCGGCGGCGGCACGACCGGACAGAGCGGCGGCACGTACTCGTGGGTCAACTGCGAGCCGACCCACCTGATCCCTCAGAACGACTACGAATCCTGTGGCACGCAGGTCAACCAGGCCGTCTTCACGCGGCTCGTCGACTTCGACCCGACGACCCTGCAGCCCATCCCGGCGCAGGCCGATTCGATCGACGTCTCGGATGACGGCCTGACCTACACGATCAAGATCAAGCCCGACTGGACGTTCCACAACGGCGAGCCCGTGACGGCCCAGTCATACGTCGATGCCTGGAACTTCGGCGCGTACGGACCCAACGGGTACATCTTGAACTTCTTCTTCGAGCCGATCGACGGGTACGACGCGTTGAACCCCTCGTCGGGCACGCCCAAGACCAAGGAGCTCACCGGGCTGAAGGTCGTGGACGACACGACGTTCACGGTGAAGCTCAGCGACCCCAACAGCCAGTTCGAGTACCAGCTCGGATTCGACGCCTTCGACCCGCTGCCGAAGGTGTTCTACGACGACCCGAAGGCGTTCGACGAGCAGCCGATCGGCGACGGCCCGTACATGATGGACGGCAAGTGGAAGCACGACGAGACGATCAACCTCGTTCGCTACCCCGACTACGCCGGGACGCCGGGATTCGCCGACAAGATCGAGCTCCCGATCTATCAGGGCGACGCGGCATGGACCGACTTCCAGGCCGGCAACGTCGACATCACGTTCGTCGGATCGGACCACCTTTCCGAGGCGAAGCAGCAGTACCCCGACGCCGTCTCGGAGGAAGCGAGCTCGACGCTGCTGTACCTGAGCTTCCCGCTGTACGACCACCGGTTCGACGACAAGCTGCTGCGCCAGGCGCTCTCGCTCGCCGTCGACCGCCAGGCGGTCATGACGGCGGTGCTCGTTGCCGAGAAGCCCGCGGACGACTTCACCACGCCGGTGGTCTCCGGCTACCGACAGGGCGTGTGCCAGTACTGCGTTTACAACCCGGACCTCGCGAAGCAGAAGTTCGATCAGTCGAGCGGCTGGCAGGGTGAGATGACGCTGAACTTCTACACCGACACCACGCTGGAACAGGCGATGGAGGCCATCGCCCAGCAGTGGCGCGAGACCCTCGGGATCGACGTGAAGCTCAACCCGATCAACCCGAACTCCTACTACGACCTCACCTACGGGCAGAAGATGGACGGCCCGTGGTGGGATGGCTGGGTCGAGGACTACCCGAGCCTCGAGGACTACCTCCGACCGATCTACGGATCGAACGGCGGCTACAACCTCGCCGGGTATTCGAACAAAGAGTTCGACGACCTGATCAAGCAGGGGAACGAGGCCGGCAGCATCGACGAGGCGCTGCCGTTCTTCCAGCAAGCCGACGACATCATCTTGGAGGACATGCCGGCGATCCCGTGGGGCTACCTCGGGTTCAACACGGTGCACTCCGAGAACGTGACCAACGTGTTGAAGGTCCCGGGTCTGGACGAGCTCGACCTCGCGAAGGTCCAGGTCGTCGGCGGGGGTGGCGGCGAAGCGAGCGCCTCGGCCTCTTAGAGCGCGGCGCGATGACGGGGGGTCGTGTCTAAGCGATACCTGATCCGGCGGCTCCTGCTGGTCGTCCCGGTCCTGCTGGGAACGATCCTGCTCGTCTATGCCCTGGTGTTCCTCATGCCGGGCGACCCGATCAGGCGGCTCGCCGGTTCGAAGCCGCTGCCGGAGAGCACCGTCAACGCGATCAAGGAGTCCTACCACCTGAACGACCCGTTCCTCGTCCAGTTCGGGTACTACATCGAGGGGCTCCTCCACGGTGACTTCGGTGCGACGTTCACCGACCGGAGCGTCTCATCGATCATCGCCGAGCGATTCCCCGTCACGCTGACGCTCGCGATCGGGGCGTTCGGGATCGAGGTGGTGTTGGGGCTCGCGCTCGCGTTGATCTCGGCCGCCAAGAACCGAACGGTGACCGACCACGTGATCCTCGGGATGACGCTGTTGCTGATCACGGTGCCGATCATCGTGCTCGGCTTCCTCTTGCAATACATCTTCGGCGTGAAGCTGCATGTGCTGCCCGTCGCCGGCACGAAAGACGGCATCAAGAGCTACATCCTGCCGTGGATCACGCTGGGGATCGGATCGGCCGCGTCGCTCGGCCGGCTCGCGCGATCGAGCATCCTCGACAATATGAGCGGCGAGCACATCCGGGCCACGGTCGCCCGCGGCGTGCCTCGACGCCGGGTGCGCCTGCGCCACGTGCTGAAGAACTCGCTCGTCCCCATCGTCACCATCCTGGGACTCGACCTCGCCTACCTGATGGGCGGCGCGGTCTTCACCGAACGCGTCTTCAACCTGAACGGGCTCGGCGGCGCGTTGCTCTTCGGGATCAACACCGAGAACGGACCGCTCGTCGTCGGCCTCGTCGTCCTGTCCACGATCATCTTCATCTTCATGAACCTGTTCGTCGACCTCTTGTGCGCGCGCATCGACCCGAGGATCAGCTATGAGTGACGTGAAGCCCGATACCACCCCGCTGCAACCGGTACTCGTTCCCGGCGAGCCGGCCCAAGAGCTCGACAC
>JBKPRM010000079.1:0-3320 GCA_046734555.1 Actinomycetota bacterium
GAACCACCGCGCCCCCGAGAGCAGTCGTTCTGGGCGGTGAGCGACGAGGGCGACGCCCCGTCGCTGCAGTGGGAGGCGCAGCCGGGCGACTGGACACTGGTCGTGATGAACGAAGACGGGAGCCGCTCGGTCGACGTCTCCGTTGTCGGGGCCCTGACCCTTCCGGCGCTCGGCCCGATCGGCTTCGTCGTGCTCGCGGTCGCCGTGGTGATCCTCGGTATCGGGATCTGGTTCACGGTGCGCGCGGCGCGCCGTTAGCTGACCTTCTCCGCAGCTTCATCGATGTGTTCGTCCCGCCGGTCCCGAGCGTCGAGCGCGATCACCGCCATCGTCGCGCCGACCGTGAGCGCGCCCCCGAGCGCGGCGAGCGGCGGGATCTGCTCGTCGAGGACGATCCACGCCAGCGCGGCGGTGATCACCGGCGACACCTGCGTGATCAGCGCCGACAGCCACGACGGGACGTGTCGATGGGACCAGATCACGAGCGTATGCCCGACGAACCCGGGGAGGAGCGCCACCGTCACGAAGGCGAAGACGTCCCGAGAGTCGATCCCGGACGGCGTGCCATCCACCAGCAACGCCAGGGGCGTCATCGCGATGGCGGCGACGAGTTGCACGCACGCGAAGTACACGATCGGATCGAACCGATCGCGAACGTGCCGCGAGAAGAACCAGTACGACGACCACGTGACGATCGTGAGGGCGGCCAGCACATCGCCACCCAGGCTCCAGCTCGGACGGCCCGCCGATGCGACCGCAACGACGACGACGCCGCCGAACGACAGTCCGACGAGCACCCACGACCGCACGGTGATCCGTTCATGGAGTCGGTATGCGGACACGAGCATGATGGCGACGGGCGGAAGTGCGGCGATCAGCGCGACGTCTGCGATCGTCGTGTGCTTCACGGCGGTGAAGGTGAGACCGATGTCGGCCGAGAACAGGACGCCGCCGAGGGCGCACGCCCGGATCGCTTCGAACGACAAGCGCCGTCCGGTCGCGACGACCGCGACCGCAGAGATCGCGACCCCGACCCACAGCCGGCACATCGCGAACGTCGGGCCGGGGAGCGAGCTCCATTTCACGAGCACCGGCCCCCACGCCCAGATGAAGGTCGCGAGCCACACCGCCGCGACGCCGCGGCGACGGAGCGGATCGGGCGTCTGCATCCGCCGATGTTCCCAGCGCGGCGACGCGGCGACGGGCTAGTCTTGCGGCATGCGCGAGAACGCCGGCAGGTCGATCGCGATCGCCGCGATCGCCGCCTTCGGGTACGCGATCTGGGTGTGGCTGCTCGTCGTCATCCTCTGGCTCGCCGTGACGATCTACGCGCTCGCCAAGTGGGCCCTGGCCCCGCACGACCATCCGAGCGCGACCACGCTGCTCGTCGTCACGATCAGCCTCGTCACGGTCGTTCCCTTGGCCATATCGCTCGCGATCTACCTGGTCGCTCGCAGGATGCGTCCCTCCAACGGCGCGGACGCCGAGCCACCGTTGCCTGCCGGCGACGCCGACGGGTGATCGATCGCTGGCGCGGCGACGGCGCACCGATCGGTTCCGTCAACGTCGTCTGGGACGGGCTCGTCCACGCATGGTTCTCGGACACGTCGACTTCGCCGAGGACCGTCGTCCGTTCTGTCTCGACGCGTGCGGATTCACGCCGACCCCGGCCCGCCTGATCGAGCTGTAGCTCGCCGCGCGCGGGCGCGCCACCGGCCGCCGTCCTGCTCAACCGCGATCGGCATGCCGAAGCACTCGCTCATCGGTTCGTCGGCGAGGACCTCGCCGATCGGCCCCGCGGCGGTCAGGCGCCCTCCCCGAAGCAGCGCGGCGTGCGTCGCCGTCTCCGGGATCTCCTCCAGGTGGTGCGTCGCGAGCACGGTCGTCGGCGCACGCGCGGCCGCCATCGCCGACAGCAACAGCTCGCGCGCGGGCAGGTCGAGTCCCGCGGCCGGCTCATCGAACAGGAGCAGCTCGTGCTCGCCGAACAGGGCGCGCGCGATCAACACGCGCTGGCGCTCGCCGAGCGAGCAGGTGCCGAGCGCTCGGTCTGCGAGCGCGGAGCAACCCACCGTGTCGAGCAGCTCACGCGCTCGCGAGAGGTCCCCGTCGCCGAAGCGCTGCCACCAGGTGACCAAAGTCGCGTCACGACCGGTCAGCACGGTGTCGAGGGCCGAGAGCTCTCCGGGGAGCTGCTCGGCCACACGGTGGGAGACATGGCCGATCCGGCGCCGCAGGCGACGCACGTCCACCCGTCCGAGCCGCTCACCAAGGACCTCCACGGCGCCGCGAGAGGGCTGCCGCCACGCGCCGACCAAGGTGAGCGCCGTCGTCTTCCCGCTCCCGTTCGGCCCTAACAGGACCCAATGCTCGGATCGCCCGATCGATAGGTCGACTGGACCGAGGATCGTCCGGCCGCCGACCCGGACCTCGGCCGCCGTCAACGAGACGGCGAGCGTCACCGCACCGCCAGGTCGTACGGCGACGCGAGCAGCTCGCTCACGCTCCCGTCCTCATCGAAGAACAGGAACCGATCGAGCAAGCGCATGAACCATCGGTCGTGCGTGACCGCGATCACCGTTCCCTCATAGCGGTCCAGCGCTGCCTCGAGGGCATCTGCGGAGGCGACGTCGAGGTTGTCCGTCGGCTCGTCGAGCAACAACATCGTGGGCGAGTCGATCTCCATCAACAAGATCTGGAACCGCGCCTGCTGGCCGCCCGAGAGCAGTTCGAACGGGTTCTGTGCTGCGCGGTCGAGCTCGTAGCGTCGCAGCGCCGAATGCGCGCGCGAGCGTTCGAGCCCTTTCTTCAACAACACGTCGAGGATCGGACGGTCGCCGATGTCGGGCCGCTCATGCAGCTGGGCGAACAGCGCCGGCTCGACCCGCGCGCCGAGCATCCACTCACCGTCGTGTGCGATCTCCTCCCCGGCGAGCAGACGCAGGAAATGCGACTTGCCGCTGCCGTTGGGACCGATCACGCCGACCCGCTCGCCGAACCGCACCTCGGCATCGAACGGTGACACGATCCCAGCGATCGCGAGCCCGCGCGCGCGGAACGCGATCTTGCCCGTGCGGCCCCCGTCGACGCTCATGCGGACGTGCTGCACCTCCGCCTTCTCCGGCGGCGCGTCACGCTCGACGAATCGCTCGAGCCGATGCTCCGCTGAGCGCGCCTTCGACGCCCACCCGTCGTTGTAAGCCGCCTTGCGCTTCATCTCCTTGACCATCACGGTCAGTCGCTGGCGTTCCTCCTCGTAACGGCGGTGACGCTCATCCAGCCGCTCCACACGTGCGTCACGCGCCTGCGCGTAGCTCGCG
>JBKPRM010000080.1:0-7543 GCA_046734555.1 Actinomycetota bacterium
CCGCCACCCTTAGCCATGCGGAGCGTCAACCGGATCCCGGTCGGGCGCGGGCTTGGATCGTCGTCCGCCGCGGCGGTGGCGGGCGTCGTGCTCGCCTCGCGGCTGCTGGACCTCGGTCTCGACGGCGACGGCGGCGATCCGTACTCGGTCTTCGCGAACGCTTCGGAGATCGAGGGACACCCCGACAACGCCGCCCCCGCCGCGTTCGGCGGCGCCACGATCGTCGTCGACGGGTTCGTGCGCCGTCTCGAGCCACATCCCGACCTGCGACCCGTCGCTCTCGTCGCGGACACGACGCTGTCCACCGCCGAGGCGCGTGACGCGTTGCCGCAGCGGCTGCCGCTCGAGGACGCCGTCTTCAACGTCGGGCACGCGGCCCTGATGGTCGAGGCCCTCACGCGCGATCCGCATCTGCTTCGCGTCGCGCTGCGCGACCGGCTGCACCAACGTGCGCGCCTCGAGTTGGTGCCCGAGTCGGCCGATCTCTTCGAGGACCTCGGTAAGACGCATATACCCGTGTGCGTGTCGGGCGCCGGTCCGAGCCTGCTCGCCTTCCCGCTCGACGGCGACGAGGTGCCGGACCATCTGCTGCCCTCGGGCTGGCGTTCGATGCCGCTTCCGATCAGGAAGGAAGGGTTCGCCGTCGATGGGTGAGCTCGACGGCAAGGCCGCCTTGATCACCGGTGGCACGACCGGCTTGGGTGAGGCGATCGCCGAGCGGTTCCTGCTCGAGGGCGCGTCCGTCGTGATCACGGGCCGCAACGACGAGCTCGGCGCCGCCGCCGAGCGTGACCTGTCGACGCACGGCGCGGTCAAGTTCCTTCGAGCCGACGTCGGCGATCCCGATCAAGCGCGCGCGAGCGTCGACGAGACCGTCTCGCTCCTCGGCGGCCTCGACGTGCTCGTGAACAACGCGGGCGTCGGGGTGCAGGCCGGCGTCCTCGACACGCCGCTCGCCAGCTACGACCACGTGATGGACGTGAACGTGCGGGGCGCGTTCGTCACCGCTCAAGCCGCGTTCCCGCATCTCGAGGAGCGCGGGGGCAACATGCTGCACATCTCGTCGGACGCCGGGGTGATGGGCGAGGACGACATCGGCATCTACTCGGTCTCGAAGGCGGCGTTGATCATGTTGTCGAACATGCTCGCGATCGAGGGCGGCCGCCGGGGCGTCCGGTCCAATGCGATCTGCCCCGGTGACACCGCCCCCGGGATGCGCCACATGGGCCCGCGGGGTGCCGATCGGGCCGAGGACGACCCGGCCGCGTGGATCGTGCCTCCGCTCGGACGGGTCGGAGAGGCGATCGACGTCGCCGAGGCCGCCGTGTTCCTGTGCTCGGCGCGGGCGTCCTTCGTCAACGGCGTCGCCCTCCTCGTCGACGGAGGGATGCGTGCCGGGATGCGAACCGAGAGGGAACCCGCCCCGTAGACTCGACGGCGATGGTCAAGATCGCGCACATCTCCGATCCGCACCTCGGTTCCCAGTACTTCGTGCCGAACCTGATGAACCGGGCGATCGTCGAGCTGAACGAGATGGGGCCCGACGCGGTCGTCGTCTCGGGCGATCTCACGACCGAGGGCTACCGCCCCGAATACAAGGCCTGGCTCGCCTACGCTGAGCGCATCGACGCGCCGCTGCTGACCGTGCCCGGCAACCACGACTCGCGCAACGTCGGCTACGTCCATTTCGAGGATCTGATCGGCCCGCGGATGTGGAGCACCCAGGTCGGCGACGTCCGCCTGGTCGGCGTCGACTCGAGCGAGCCCGACCTCAACGAGGGGAAGGTCGGGCGCGTCCACTACCCCTGGATCAAGAAGGAGTTCCGCGGCGACGCGGCTCTGAAGATCTTCGTCCTGCACCACCACCTGCTCCCGATCCCGGGGACCGGCCGCGAGCGCTCCACCGTGATGGACGCGGGCGACCTGCTGGAGGTACTCATCCACGCCGGGGTCGACGTGGTCCTGTCTGGGCACAAGCACGTGCCCTACGTCTGGCGCCTGGAGGACCTCTACGTCGCGAACGCCGGCACCGTCTCGTCGATGCGCGTGCGCGGGCACGGGAAGCCGTGCTACAACGTGCTCGACTTCGACGGCGCCATGGTGCGGATCTTCCGCCGCTTCCCGTTCGATCCCGAGCAGCACCTCATGGCGTCGTTCCCGCCGCCGGGCGACCGGCAGCCGCGGGAGGAGCCGTTCGAACACGCAACAGCTGAGCACCCCTGACGGGGAGGTTCCGGCCGATGCGCACCATCGCGCTCGTCGACGGCGAGCACTATCCGCCCGTGACCCGGTGGGCTATCGACGTCGCGCGCGAGCGCGGCTTCGACGTCGTGGCGGCGATCCTCCTGGGCGGGACCGAGAAGCTCGCCGCCGGCGAGGTGCCCGACCTCGGTGTTCCGGTCCGTGTCGCCGATGACCGGGCCGACGCCGTCTCCTCGGCGATCGCCGAGCTCGAACCCGACGTGATGCTCGATCTGTCCGATGAGCCGGTCCTCGGGTATCGCGAGCGGATGCAGGTCGCGGCGGTCGTGCTCGCCGCCGGGGTTCCCTACGTCGGGCCCGATTTCCGGCTCGACCCGCCGCCGCTGCACCCCGCGCCGCTCGGTGTGCCGACGCTCGCGGTGATCGGCACGGGCAAACGCACCGGCAAGACGGCGATCGCCGGGGAGGCCGCCCGGGTGGCTGCCCGGCGCGGGTTGAGCCCGGTGATGGTCGCGATGGGCCGGGGCGGCCCGTCGGAACCGCAGGTCGCCGAGGCCGGAAGCGTCACGCTCGCCTCGCTCCTGGAGCTCGTCCGCACGGGCGACCACGCAGCGTCGGACTACCTCGAGGACGCGCTGACGACCGGCGTGACCACGATCGGCGCTCGTCGGGCTGGCGGCGGGCTCGCCGGGGCTCCGTTCGCGAGCAACGTCGAGGCCGCCGTGTCGCTCGCTGCGGCCCGCGAGCCCGGCTTGCTGATCTGCGAGGGCAGCGGTGCCGCCGTGCCGCCGATCGCCTGGGACGCAGGCATCTTGGTCGTGCCGGCCGCGTGCCCGATCGAATACCTGCGCGGCTACCTCGGGCCCTACCGGCTGTTGCGGGCCGATCTGGCCGTGGTTACCATGGCCGACGGTCCGGGTCTCGGGTCAGAGAACGGCTCCCACCTCATCGCACATCTCCAGCGGTCCCTGGGCGATGCGCGGGTGGTGGTCACCGACTTCCGGCCGACACCGCTCGCGGATGTCGCCGGACGCCGAGCCTTCTTCGCAACCACCGCGCCGGCCGGCGTTGCCGAGCGGCAGGTGGCCTACCTGCAGGCCACGCACGGGGTCGAGGTGGTCGGGTGGTCCGCCCGCCTCGCAGATCGGGCCGGACTCTCGAACGATCTCGACGATGCCGAAGACCACGAGGTGCTCTTGACCGAGCTGAAGGCGGCGGCCGTGGACGTCGCGAGCGAGCGCGCGGTCGCTCGCGGGTCCGATGTCGTGTTCGTGGACAACCGCGCCGTGGTCGTGGACGGACCCGAGCTCGACGATGCGCTGGTCCAGACGCAGGACCTCGCGATCGGGCGCGCGAGCACCCGCACGGCGCGCGGGGAGGAACCATGACCGAGCGGACACGTACCAGCCAGATCCTGATCTCCGATCGGGAGGGGGGCCTGCCCTTCTCGAAGGGCCTGCTCGCTTCCCAGATCATGGTCACCGGGCTCTCCCCGTATCGCGCCTATGAGGTCGCCGAGGAGGTGGAACTGCGGCTGCTCGAGGTGCGCAAGGCGGCCATCACCTCCGACGAGCTCGCGGACGTCACACTCCATGTGATCCGCGAGGTTGCCGGCGAGCGCTACGCCAACAACTACGTGCGTTGGCAGCGGGTCGAGCACCTCGATGTGCCGGTCGTGATCTTGATCGGCGGCGCAACCGGTGTCGGGAAGTCGACGATCGCAACCCAGCTTGCGGCCCGCCTCGGGATCGTGCGGGTCGTCGCCACCGACGCGATCCGCGAGGTCATGCGGGCGATGCTCTCGCCCGAGCTGATGCCGACGCTGCACGTCTCGTCCTTCCAGGCGGATCGGGCGATGCGCGAACCGCCGACCCGCAGCGTCGATGCGTTGGTCGTCGGCTTCCGTGAGCAGACCGCTGCCGTGTCCGTCGGGATCGACGCCCTGATCGAGCGGGCGGCCGCCGAGGGCACGAGCATCGTGATCGAGGGAGCCCACGTCGTGCCGGGGTTCTTCGACGTGGAGAAGCACGGTGACGGTATACTGGCGGTGCCGTTCATCATCGGGATCGACGAAGAGGAGCGGCACCGATCCCACTTCGCGGCCCGAGAGGACGCGGTCGCATCCCGGCCCGCAACCCGCTACGTCGAGGGATTCGACGGTATCCGCCGGCTCCAGGGGTACGTCAAGAGCCAAGCCCTCGCGCACGGAGTCCCAGTGATCCCCAACCACAGCTTCGATCAGACGATCGCAACGGTGATCGATCTGGTGATGGACAAAGCGACGTCGCAGGCGGCCGAACAGGTCGGCGGCTCGCGCCAGCCGATGGACGCGGGCATCGGCTGAGCGAAGACAAGAGGAAGGACGCACCACATGGAACTGTTCCTGGACACCGCGAGCATCGAGGAGATCCGCGAGATCAACGCCTGGGGCGTGCTCGGCGGCGTCACGACCAACCCCAGCCTCCTGGCGAAGGAGCGCGAGACCCCCGAGACCGTCTGGAAGGAGATCCTCGCCGAGGTCCCCGGCGATGTGTCGCTCGAGGTCACGGCCCCCGACGCCGACACGATGGTGGAGCAGGGTCGCCGTCTGGCGCAGATGGGGCCGAACGCGATCGTGAAGGTTCCGATGACCCCGGAGGGGCTCAAGGCCGCCAAGGTATTGCATCAGGATGGCACCCGAACGAACGTCACGCTCGTGTTCTCTCCGGCGCAGGCCATCTTGGCCGCTGAGGCGGGCGCGTATATCGTGTCGCCGTTCCTCGGCCGGTTGGACGACGTCGGATCGGACGGGATGGCGGTGCTGCGGAGCATCTGCGACATCTATGCTGTACAGGGCTACGACACCAAGGTGCTCGCAGCCTCGCTCCGACACCCGATGCATGTCGTCGAGTCCGCCCTGGCAGGCGCCGATATCGCGACCATGCCGTACGACGTATTCACGAAGCTCGTGAAGCACCCACTGACCGATGTCGGACTGGAGCGTTTCACGGCCGACTGGAAGACCCTCCAGAACGAGCTCGAAGGAGAGGCACCCGCCTGATGGACACCACGATGGACCGAGAGACCCTCGGCTCGAAGCTCTTGCCCGAGCTGCAGCAGATCGCCCAGACGATGGGCGTGGAGGGTGCGCAGAAGCTGCGCAAGGCGCCGTTGATCGACGCGATCGTTGCGGCGTCGTCCACCAACGGAGGGGGCGACGCGAAGCCGACGCGTCCGCGCCGTCCGACCAAGGGCGAAGACGCCGGGGACCCGACCGAAGCGTCTTCCCGAGACGAGGAGACCGAAGCGCCGGCCGCCCCGCGTGAAGACCGTGACGATCGCCCGCGCGACCGCGGCTCCGATCGAGGGAACCAGGATCGCGGTGGCAACCAGGATCGCGGGGGGAACCAGGACCGAGGGAACCAAGATCGCGGAGAGTTCGACCGCGATCGCCGTCGCCGGCCGTCGCGCGAGGAGCGCCGTCGCCAGCGCGAGGAGCGCCGCGTCCGCGAGGAGGCCGAGCGCGCCGAAGAGATCAAGACGGCGCCGAGCCGCACCGGCATCCTCGACATCCTGCCGGAGGGATACGGGTTCCTGCGGACCAACGGCTACCTGCCCGGCCCCGATGACGTCTACGTATCGCTGTCGTACGTGCGCAAGCACTCGCTCCGTAAGGGCGACACGATCACGGGCAAGATCCGCGAGCCGAAGAACAACGAGAAGTACCCGGCACTGCTGCAGGTCGAGGCGGTCAACGACATGGACCCCGACGCCGCGGCGACGCGCCCGAACTTCGACAAGCTGACCCCGCTGTTCCCCAACGAGCGGTTCCGGCTCGAGAACGGTCCCATGGCGATCGCCGAGCGGATCGTCGACATGGTCGCGCCGATCGGCAAGGGCCAGCGTGGAATGGTCGTCGCGCCCCCGAAAGCGGGCAAGACGACGATCCTCAAGCAGATCGCCAACGGCATCATCAAGTCGAGTCCCGACACGCACGTGATCGTGCTCCTGGTCGACGAGCGTCCCGAAGAGGTGACGGACTGGCAGCGCACCGTCACGGCTGCGGAGGTCGTGTACTCGACGTTCGACAAGCCGACCGATCAACACATCCAGATCACGGAGCTGGTTCTCGAGCGGTCCAAACGGCTCGCCGAGATGGGGCACGACGTCGCGATCATGCTCGACAACCTCACCCGGCTCACGCGCGCCTACAACCTCGCGATGCCCGCTTCGGGCAAGATCCTCACCGGCGGCATCGATTCCGCGGCGCTGTACCCGCCGCGGCGCTTCTTCGGCGCGGCGCGCAACATCGAGGAGGGCGGCTCGATCACGATCATCGCGAGCGCGCTCGTCGAGACCGGCTCGCGGATGGACGAGGGGATCTTCGAGGAGTTCAAAGGCACGGGCAACATGGAGCTCCGGCTCGATCGTTCCCTCGCCGAGAAGCGGCTCTTCCCGGCGATCAACGTCGACGCCTCGAGCACCCGGAAGGAGGAGCTCCTGCTCCCGCCCGAGGAGCTCGCGCTCGTGATCCGGCTCCGACGGGTGCTGCACGCCCTGGACGCGGGCGCGGCGCTCGAGCTGCTGATCGACAAGCTCCGTGCCACGAAGTCCAACGAGCTGTTCCTGAAGGACATCGCCAAGGCGCCTGCCGGCGGCTGATCGGGAATAGGCGATCGTTGGAACAGGTAGCCTGACCGAGGAGACCACGATGAAGCAGGGCATCCACCCCGACTACCAGATCGCCAACGTCCACTGTTCCTGCGGGAACACGTTCACGACCCGTTCCACCGTCAGCGAGATCCGCGCGGAGCTGTGCTCCAACTGCCACCCCTTCTACACGGGCAAGCAGAAGCTCGTCGACACCGGTGGACGCGTGGAGCGGTTCCAGCGCAGGTACGCCAAGACGCAGGCGGCGCAGGAAGCGGCCAAGGGCTAGGCGGCGTGGGCGAGCCCGCGCCCGAACGCTCCACCCACCTGTACGGCGGCCAGGCCGTCGTCGAGGGCGTCATGATGCGCGGCCAGGACCACTGGGCCGTGGCGGTGCGTGAGCCGGCCGGCGGGGTCTACGTCGAGTCCCACGACGTCGATTCCGTCGCTCGGCGCCACCCGCTGTGGCGCGAACCGTTCTTCCGCGGCATCCTCGTCCTCGGTCAGTCGCTCCGGATCGGCGTCCGCGCCTTGATGATCGCGTCGAACCACGCGACCGATGAGGAGGAAGAGCTCTCCTCGACACAGATCGGTGTGGCGCTGACGATCGCGCTCGTTGTGTTCGTCGCTGTGTTCGTGCTCGGCCCGACGACGTTGTTCGTCTGGGTGCAGGATCGGATTGGTCTGCACGGCGTGTGGGTGAACCTCGCCG
>JBKPRM010000081.1:0-1927 GCA_046734555.1 Actinomycetota bacterium
AGCAACCGCGACGTGGAGTACTCGGCGTTGAGCTCCGGGACGGCGAGGCGAGCGAACGGGGCGATCACGCCGCGCAACCGCTCCATGTTCTTCGCCTCCTGGCGGAAGTCGAGCTCCCGATGCAGCGACGTCGACAGATGCTCGAACACGGCCTCCATGTCGATCACCTGCTTCAGTTGCTGGCGGCCGCTCACCTTCTCGGCGAAGACCTCGAGGAGCGCCAGGTCCTGCTCGATCTGCTCCTTCGCGTCGGGACGTTGCACCTTGACGACGATGGGGTCACCGTTCGCGAGCGTCGCCCGATGGACCTCCGCGATCGTGCCTGCTGCGAGGGGGGACGGATCGATGTGATCGAACACGTCCTCCCACGGGACACCGAGCTCCTGCTCCATCACGCGGACGACCTGCTCCTCGCTGAGCGGCGGGACGTGGTCCTGCAGCTGCGCGAGCTCGTCGATGAACTCCGGTGGGATCAGGTCGGGGCGCGTCGACAGGATCTGGCCGAGCTTGCAGAAGGTCGGCCCCAGCTCCTCGAGCGCCTCGCGCATGCGCTTCGCCTGCCGAGCGCGGCCGACGGTCCCCGCCTCGTCCGGCCGGCCGAAGAGCTCCTTCAGCCCGTGCTTCGCGAAGACGGTCGCGATCTTCGCCCCGCGTGCCATCAGGTGCGGTTCCGTCTCCGTCTCGATGGCGCTGGAACGGATCGTCGTGACGCTCCGTGGGTCACGAACGGCGGTCGTGACGCCATCGGTCGTGTTCACGATGATCACGGTGCAGCGCGCGTTGTGGCTGATCCGGTTGGGCACGTTGCCCAGCAGGAACTCCTTGCGCCCAGCCATCCCCGCGTTCCCCACGACGAGCACGTCGATCTGTGCGTCCTCGGCCGCGTGCACGATCGCCATCGCGGGATCGTCGTCGACCACCACGTGCGCGCGGCCGCGGCCGCCGGCGATCCGCTCGGCCTCCTGTTGCAGCTCGGCGGCGGCCGCGGCCGCCTGCGTCCGCTCGGCCGAGCCGAACTCGGTGTCCGACGGGCTCGTCGGGATCACGACCTGGACCAGATGCAGCTCCGCGCCGTACCGCTCGGCGAACGAGGCCGCCCATCCCACGGCGCGCGAGGCCGTGTGCGAGCGATCGGTGCCGACCATGACGCGCCGGACCGCCCCGTTGCCGTTCCCGGAGGGTTGTTCCATCCGGTGCATCATGACGCCCCAGGCGGGGCGGTGGCCACGGGGCGCGCCGGTGTCTCACCGGTCGTGCCAGCACCCCGTCAGGCAAGCGCGTCCCGGATCGCCGCGCAGACGTCGGCGGGGTCGAACGGCTTCGCGAGGAACGCGGCCACGCTCTGCGAGTGGCACCGGTCCCGCACCGCCTGCTGCGTGAGCGCGCTCAGGACGACCACCCGGAGGTACCTCGTCTTCTCGTCCGCCCGGCGGATGTCGAGCGCCGACTTCGCAGTCGCGACCAGCGTCGTTGGTATCCTGAGCGCTCCGCCGGAGTAGCTCAGTGGCAGAGCAACCGCCTCGTAAGTGGTAGGTCGGGGGTTCGACTCCCCCCTCCGGCTCAGCACATGGCCGCGGTTGCCGCACGCATCCCCGGTTGCGAGAATCCCGCCGATGGCTCCGGCCCGGAAAGCGCTCGTCGTGCTCGTCGGAGCGCTGGCCGCGACGCTCGTGACGGCGACGACCGCGCTCGCGCAGACCTCGATCGATCCCACGATCACGCCGGTCCGCAACACGGGCGGCTGGGTCTACTGGCTGTCGTGGCTGTCGGGTGTGGCGGCCGTCATCCTCCTGGTGGTTCTCGTCGCCGGGTACATGCGGTACGCCCCTCGGTTCGCGAAGGACGAAGAGAGCGCCCGGGTCGTCCACGCCGATCGAGTGCTCCCCGGCCGCGAAGTCCCTCGGCGCACGGTCGATCTGACGCAGGC
>JBKPRM010000082.1:0-3192 GCA_046734555.1 Actinomycetota bacterium
GCTGTTCACCGCAGCGACCCTGGCCACTCTCGTGCTCGCGGCCGGTGCCCGGTACAAGCCGAACTAGTTCGGCACGTCCGGACACCGGACGGAAAGGAGAGGATCTGATGCTTCGGAAGATCGTTTACTCCCTCGGCGCGCTGGCTGTGCTGGCGATGGCTGTGGGCGCCGGGTTCAAGCCGGCGTAAGGCATCGAACAACGTTTCACACGAGGCCCTCGTGGCCGCCGACGGGATCGGCGGCCGCGAGGGCCTCGTCACGTCGCGAGCACGCGCGTCCCTGCGGTCCCGATGGTCCTACCACGCTTCCGGTATCGGCCTATCGGGGTTCCCATCGCTCGCCCGATGCGGGGACATGCCGTAGTGCCGGACACTCAACCGCGAACGAACAAGGAGGTGATCGGATGCGAGCGAAGTTCTCCGGATGGAAGAGCATGCTGTTCACCGCGGCAGTGCTGGCCACCGTCGTGCTCGCGGCCGGCGCCCGCTACAAGCCTCACTAGGGGCCGAACGGGCGCCCGACCGGAAAGGAAAGAGACACGATGCTTCGCAAGATCGCGTACTCCCTGGGCTCGCTCGCTGTGCTGGCGATGGCTGTGGGCGCCGGGTTCAAGCCCTGCTGACGGGTTCGTAGGACGTACCACCACGAGGCCCTCGTGGCCGCCGGAACCTCCCCCGGCGAGCTCGAGGGCCTCGTTGCATGTCGCGCACGGATCGCGGCGCCCGTTGGATGTCTAGACCGAACGGTCTACCCGATATCCGGGAGCGGCCTACAGCGGTTCTCCCTCGAAGACCGATGTGCCCAGGAGCCACCTGACGCACACTCGGACATCGGAACGAAGGAGGTGTTGCGGATGCGAGCGAAGATCATGAGCTGGAAGCACCTGCTGTACACGGTCGCGGCGCTTGCCACGCTGGCGCTCGCCGCTGGAGCTCGGTACAAGCCGCAGTAGGCGCCGAGTCATCCAGGGAGAGATCCACACCACCTCGGCTTCGACTCGGCTTCGAGGCAGACCTTTTGCGGCAGAGCTACAGTTGCGCCAGCTGATTCCGATAGGACGCCTATGAAACTGATGGCGATCTGCATGAGCCTGATCCTCGTCGTCGGCTATCTGCTCGGCGGTCGGCTCCGCAACATCTCGAACCTCGAGATCCAATGGCCGTGGCTCGCGCTGATCGGCCTGTTGCTGCAGTTCGTCACCGGACCGGGATCGACCGTTCCGCTCGTGTGTCTCTACCTGTCGTTCGCACTCCTGATCGTCTTCACGATCAAGAACATCCGCGTCTTCGGCTTCGCGGTGATCTTGGCCGGCGTGTTGTGCAACCTGTTGGTGATCGGCATCAACGGCGGCATGCCGGTGTCGAAGGCAGCTCTACGGGGATCGGACCAAGGGCGGTTCCTTGGCGATCTCGAGAACAACCCGTATCCGAAGCATCACCTCGCGACCGACGACGATCTGCTGCGGTTCCTCGGCGACGTCATCCCGGTGCCCGAGCCGGTCGCGCAGGCGATCAGCATCGGCGACATCTTGACCTACGCCGGGGTCGGCATGGTCGTCGTGGGTGCGATGCGCGGCCCGTCGCGCCGTCGTGCGCCCGCCGTCCGAGCCCCGGGGGTCGCGAGTGCCGGGTGACGCGCTGATCGAGGATGCCGCGGCCGCGGAGGTCGAAGAAGCCCTTCCGGAGCGGCCAGAGAAGCCGGTTCGCGCCCATCCGGTCGGGTTGATCCTGTACGAGCTCGGCGTCGCGATCCCGATCATCACGTGGATCGCGTACTCCATCGTCAAAGATCCGATGCAGCTCACCGCTGACGGCAGGGCCCGCGGTTGGGAGGTCTTCATCTGGATGGCCGCGATCGCTGCGGTCGATCTGATGCCGGTCCCGACGACGATGTCGAACGTCGCGTTCAGCTTGAGCTTCCCGATCGAGCTCTCGGTCGCGCTGCTGTACCCACCCCCCGTCGCTGCGCTCATCGCGCTGGTCGGCTCGAGCGATGTGCGCGAGTTCCGGGGGGAGATCCCTCCCGTCCAGGCGCTTTTCAGCCGAGCACAGATCGCCGGGGCCGCGATCTGCGAAAGCCTGATCTTCCACGCGATATTGCCGCACCTCGACACGTCGAATATCCCCGTGTCACAGGTCCCCAGCCTCGTGGTGGCGGTCCTGTGCGCATCGATCGTTGGTTACGGCGTGAACGTCGCCTTCGTCGCGATCTACGGCTGGTTCGCGAACGACGAGAACCCGATGGAGTTCATCCGCAAGGTGCACGTCGGTGTGTTCGGCGAGTTCGTGATCTCCTACATGGCGCTCGCGCTCTTCAGCGTCCTCGTCGTGATGGGCTTCGGACGGTACGGGGTGGGGGCGGTGGTCATCTTCCTCGCTCCACTGATCTTCGCGCGGCAGATGTTCCAGCGAACACACTCACTCCAGAAGGCCACGGACGAGCTCGCGGTCAAGCAAGCGGAGAACGAGTATCAAGCGTTGCACGACTCATTGACGGGCATGCCGAACCGGATGTTCTTCCACCAGCGGCTGCTCGAGGAGATCGACAACGCCCGCGACGGCGGCGGGAAGATGGCCGTCATCTTGATGGACCTCGATCACTTCAAGGAGATCAACGACACGCTGGGCCACCATTTCGGCGACATGCTGTTGCAGGAGATCGGCCCTCGGATGTCGAGCGTCCTTCGCGACAACGATCTGATGGCGAGGCTCGGCGGCGACGAGTTCGGCATCGTGTTGCCCGACCTCCCGAACGAAGAGGTCGCGTTGAGGATCGCCGACCGTGTGCTCGAGGAGCTTGAGCAGCCGGTATCGGTCGAGGGGCTGGCGCTCGACGTCGCCGGGTCTCTCGGGATCGCGCTGTTCCCGATGCAGGCGGAGGACGCCGAGACCCTGCTCCGCCGCGCCGACGTCGCGATGTACGTCGCGAAGGAGAACGGCGGCGGCTACGAGGTCTATCAGGACTCGTTCGACGTCCATAACCCGCAGCGGCTGACGCTGATCGGGCAGGTCCGCCCGGCGCTCGAGCCGGGTGAGTTCGTCATGTACTACCAGCCAAAGGTCCGGTTGATGGACGGACGTGTCGCCGGCGCCGAAGCGCTGATCCGCTGGGAACACCCGACGCTCGGGCTCGTCCCGCCCGATGAGTTCATCCCGCTCGTCGAGAAGACCGTCCTGCTCCGCCCCCTAACGC
>JBKPRM010000083.1:0-9529 GCA_046734555.1 Actinomycetota bacterium
GCGGTCGACGACGCGGTCGACACCCTGACCACGGCGCTCCAGGAAACGGGTCGGCTCTCGGACACGATCTTCATCTTCGCCTCGGACAACGGGTTCATGTGGGGCGAGCACCGCCGGGAGGACAAGGTCGTTCCCTACGAAGAGAGCATCCGCGTGCCGCTCGTGATCCGTTGGGACCGGCTCGCGGCCTCAGCTCGTACGGACGCGCACCTCGTCGAGAACATCGACCTCGCACCGACGCTGGTCGAGGCGGCTGACGCCGCCGGTGGCCCGTTCGACGGCCGGAGCCTGATGCCGCTACTGACGGGCGACTCCGACTCGTGGCGCAAGCACATGCTGATCGAGCACGACGGACCGGAGGAGGGCAACGTCCCCGCATATTGTGCGGATCGGACGCCCAAGGAGATCTTCGTCCATTACGCGACGGGCGAGGAGGAGTACTACCCTCTCGGACCCCGCGCCGATCCGTACGAACGGACGAACAAGGTCACCTTCCCCAAGTTCCAACCACGCATCGCGGCGTTGCGCAACGTGCTGCGGGAGATGTGCGACCCACTACCGCCGAACCTCCCCCCGTTCTAGGGAAGCGCTCCCGGAGGATCGTCGATGAAGATGAAGCAGCGACCAGCGGCACTCCGAAGCATGTGCACGAAGCGCCGCGGCCCGCGGCGGATTGCAAGCATATCGGCGCTCGCCCTGTTCGCGATCGTCGTCACGACGACGCCTGCGCGTGCACAGCCGGGTCCGATCTCGCTGTCGCCCACTCACGGCCCGGTCGGCGCTAGCGTCACGATCACGGGAACGGGGCTGCTGCTCACCAACCATGTCTACTTCGGGTCCGTCGAGGCCTCATTCCAGGCGAACAGCGACTCCGAGGTGACCGCCGTGGTCCCGGATGGCGCCGTCACGGCGCCGGTCCAGGTCGACACGCCGGAGGGTTCGTCGACGAGCGATGGCGACTTCGTCGTGCAGCCCAACATCGTCATGCTGCTCACGGACGACCAGCGCTGGGACACCTTGTCGTACATGCCGAACCTGGAGTCCGAGATCGTCGACCACGGTGTCACGTTCACGAACGCCTTCGTCGAGAACCCCCTCTGCTGCCCAAGCCGGGCGAGCTTCCTCACCGGCAACGATTCGCACACGACGGGCGTCTATTCGAACAACCCGCCGTTCGGAGGATTCAGCGCGTTCGACGACCACGCCACCCTCGCCACATGGCTGCACGATGCCGGCTATCGGACGGCGCTCGTCGGCAAATATCTGAACCATTACGACTCCACCGACGGCACGTACGTTCCCCCCGGGTGGGACCGCTGGCGAGCGTTCGCCACGGGGCCGAAGTACTTCAACTACGAGCTCTCCGTCGACGGCACCAGCATCGAGTCGTATGGAAGCGATCCTGCGGACTACTCCACCGACGTCCTGTCGTCGGTCGCCGATACCGAGATCCGATCCACATCGGCGCAGGATCCGCTGTTCTTGTGGCTCGCTGTGGCCGCGCCACATGGACCGTTCACACCTGCTCCCCGAGATGCAGGCTCACTCAACGGGATCGCGCCCTGGCGTCCCCCCTCGTACGACGAGGCCGACGTGTCGGACAAGCCGGCATACATCCAGGCACATCCGAGACTGACCCCGGATGCGATCGCGCGCATCGATTCCGTTCGACAGAGCCAGCTCGAGACGCTGGGCGCGGTCGACGACGCGGTCGACACCCTGACCACGGCGCTCCAGGAAACGGGTCGGCTCTCGGACACGATCTTCATCTTCGCCTCGGACAACGGGTACCTGTGGGGCGAACACCGCCGAGAAGCCAAGGTGTTTCCGTACGAAGAGAGTATCCGCGTCCCGTTCGTGATCCGCTGGGACCGGCTGATCGACGCACCGCGCACCGACGCCCACCTCGTCGAGAACGTCGACCTCGCACCGACGCTGGTGGAGGCCGCGAGCGCTGAGGCTGGGTCCTTCGACGGACGCACGCTGATGCCGCTGCTGACCGGCGGGTCCGTGCCGTGGCGTAACCACATGCTGATCGAGCACGCCGGGCCTGTGAACGGACCCCGAGCCGTCCCCGCGTACTGCGCCGATCGGACGCCCAAGGACATATTGATCCACTACGAGACCGGCGAGGAGGAGTACTACCCGCTGGGGCCCCGCGCCGATGCGTACGAGCGGACGAACAAGATCACCGTCGCGAAGTTCCAGGCTCGGATCGCGACGCTGCGGAATACGCTCCGCGGGATGTGCGACCCGCTGCCGCCGAACCTGCCGGCGTTCTAGATCAGCATCCGCTGTCGACCCAGTCCGGACCCTTGCCGACCGGGATGTCGCGCTTCGAGGCGAGGTGCCGAACCCGCCTGCGGTACTTGTGCATCGCCCAGTGTGGGAAGTCGGCGTGCACGAGGCATCGCCAGCTGGGATAGAGCTCGCGGTGATACCTGCTCTGCAGGGTTTCGGCGTGGCCGATCACGTTGCCGATGTTGATGTCGTATCGCTGCATCAGCCACAGGGTGAGCCGGATCCCCGAACGCATCTGGCGGCGGTTGCCCAGGACCATGCGATCGCTCGTCCCGACGTGCTCGATCCCGATCGAGGTCCAGTTCATCCCGACGGCGTGCCGGCACCGGATACCGAGGTCGACCAGGTGATAGATCGTGCCGTCGCGATCGATGATGAAGTGCGCGCAGACCCCCGGATATTCGCCGTTGTGCTTGGCGTTCGAGGCGAAGTGGTTCCACGCCGAGGACCACGACAGGCCGTCGGTGTAGTGCTCGACGATCACCTTCGGCTGCCGCAGATGCCAGGTCCGCCGGCCGTAATGCCGCTTCGAGTACGCGGCCATCTGCGATCGGCGCTTCGATCCATAGGGGATCGGCTTCCACTTCATCGGCGGCCTGAGGATGCGCCCGGTCGCGCGGGAGCCGGAGAGGGCAAGGGGCGCCGCGGGAGCCGGCACCTCGATCGCCAGCAGGAAGATCGCGGCCATCGCCGCGGCGATCAGCCAGCGGCCGTCGCCAAGCGCGCGAGGGTGCGATCGCGCCCGAGCAGCTCCAACGACTCCGGCAACGGCGGCGACACGTTCGACCCCGTCACGGCCGCCCGGATCGGCTGCCAACCCTTCGTTCGATTGAGCCCGGCGCCCTCGGCCAGCGCGTCCAAAGCTTCGGCGATCGTGTGTGCGTCCCATCGTGGAATGGTCTCGAGCGCCGCGCGCGCTTCCTGCAGGTATCCGCCCGGCGCCTTGGCGAGGATACCCGCTGCCTTCTCGTTCGCGGTGATGTCGTCGCTGAACAGGAACCGCAGCAGGTCGACGACGTCGCGGAGCGTCTTCATCCGCTCCTTGACCAGCGGCATCGCCCGGCGTAGAACGATCGGATCGACGCCGACGCCCTCCTCCACGAGGAACCGCACGCACCGGGCGGCGAGGTCGTCGTCGCCGAGCGACTGGATGTATCGCTCGTTCAACCACGTGAGCTTCTCGGTGTCGAACGCAGCGGGGTACGACGAGACCCGCGAGAGGTCGAAGAGCTCCACCAGCCCGTCACGCGGCACCATCTCGCGGTCGTCACCGGGCGACCATCCGAGGAGCGCGAGGTAGTTCACCAACGCCTCGGGCAGGTATCCCTGCTCGCGGAAGGCCTGCACGCTCGTCGACCCGTGGCGTTTCGACAGCGGTTTCCGGTCGGGACCGAGGACCTGCGGGACGTGTGCATAGACAGGTGGCGTCCCACCGAGCGCCTCGATCACCCGGGCGTTGCGCGGCGCGCTCGCCAGCAGATCGTCGCCGCGAACGACGTGTGTGACCTCCATCAAGAGGTCGTCGACCGCGACGGCGAGCAGGAACACGGGTGTGCCGTCGGCCCGGAGCAGCACGAAGTCGCGGAGCTCTCCCGGCTCCCACCGCACGCGGCCCTTCACGACGTCGTCGACGACCTGCTCGGTGTCGGGCATCCGGAAGCGCACCACGGGCGTCCGCCCCGCGGCCTCGAACGCGGCCCGTTCGTCCGCACTGAGGGTTCGGCACCGTCCGTCATAACCTGGCGGCTCGCCGCGCGCGAGCATCGCGTTCTTCCGTTCCGCGAGCTCCTCGGGGGTGCAGTAGCACCGATACGCGTGGCCGGCGTCGATCAGCTCACGCGCTTTCGCGCGGTAGATCTCGCCTCGCTCCGATTGCCGATACGGACCGTGCGCGCCGCCCACCTCCGGCCCCTCGTCCCACGCAAGCCCGAGCCAGCGGAGGTCTTCGAGCACGCCGCGGAACGCCTCCTCCGTGACACGCGACGCGTCGGTGTCCTCGACGCGCAGGATGAACACCCCGTCGTTGTGCCGCGCCCAGAGCCACGAGAACAACGCCGATCGGACGTTGCCGACGTGCAGCGACCCCGACGGTGCCGGCGCGAACCGGCAGCGGACCGTCACGGCCCGACCACGGGATTGGCGAGCGCGCCGATCCCGTCCACCTCCACCTCGACGAGGTCGCCGTCGGCGATGGGTCCGACGCCCTCGGGCGTCCCGGTGAGGATGACGTCCCCCGGCAGCAGCGTCATGAACGCGGTGATGTACTCGACGAGCGTCGCGACGCCGAAGACCATGTCCTCGGTCGAGCCATGCTGGACGACGTCGCCGTTGAGCCTCGTCTCGACCGAGACACCGGTCGGGTCGACCTCCGTCTCGATCCAGGGCCCGAGGGGGCAGGAGCCGTCGAAGCCTTTCGCGCGCGTCCACTGGTCGTCGGTCCGTTGCAGCGAACGGAGCGTCACGTCGTTCGCACACGTGAAGCCCAACAGGTACCGCGAGGCATCCTCCGCCCGCACGTTGCGGGCGATGCGTCCGACCACGACGGCGAGCTCGCCCTCGTAGTCGATGCGCTTGCTGATGGGGAGCAACCGGATCGGATCGCTCGGGCCGATCACCGCCGTCGACGGCTTGAGGAACAGCAGCGGCTCCTCCGGCACGTCCGAGTCGAATTCCGCCGCGTGCGCGGCGTAGTTCTTCCCGACGCAGACGACCTTCGAGGGCAGGATCGGCGCGAGCAACAACACGTCGCCGAGCTCGACGACCTCGCCCGTCGGGACCGGATCGGCGAAGAACGTGCCGGCCAGGACCTGGATCGTGTCGCCCGTCGTGATGGCGCCGGTCGCGATCCGGTCGCCGTAGCGGAAGCGCACGAGTCGCATCGCGCGGCAGGCTACCGCAGTGCGGATACCCTGCGGGCGTGCGGGTCCGTGTCCGAGGGCGCAACGAGTTCGCAACCGGGGAGCTCGACGAGCTTCGTCGCTGGTTGGAGCGGGCGTTCGACGAGCCGCCGTGGCGCCCGGAGCATTGGGACGACCTCGGCCCCGGCCCACACGTGGTAGCCGAGAACGACGAGGGCGACCTGCTCGCTCATGCGTGCATCGCGTGGGTGCCGATCACGATCGGCGGCACGACGGTGCAGACCGGATACCTCGAAGACGTCGCCACGCGGGCGGATCTTCGAGGCCGGGGCTACGGCACCGCCGTCGTCTCGGCCGCGGCGCCGCTGATCGATGCTTCGGCCGAGATCGGGTTCCTCGGCACGGGCTCGCAACCGTTCTACGAGCGCCTCGGGTGGGTGCGGTGGCGTGGCTCGACAGCTGTCCGCGAGGAGGACGGTTCCATCACCCCGACCCCCGAAGAGGACGCGTTCATCATGGCCCTGCGATTCCCACATACGCCCGCGTGGATCTCGGTCGAGCAACCGATCGTGCGACCGAGGCGCGATCCCGATGAAGCCTGGTAGCGCGGCGTGACCGCGACCCTCGCGCGTGGTTCGATACCGCCGTGAGCCTGCTTTCCCCGGGCGACCAGCCGCTGGACGTCACGCGGTTCGACGTCGAGGACGCCGCACAGCGGATCGCGCCCTACATCCGGCGGACCCCGGTGATCGAGCTCGAGCCGCGCGCGTTCGGCATCGAGGGCGTCCTCACCTTGAAGCTCGAGTCGCTCCAACACACCGGATCGTTCAAGCCCCGGGGCGCGTTCAACCGCATGCTGAGCGCCGACGTCGACGCGTCGGGGGTGCTCGCCGCCTCCGGCGGTAACTTCGGCCTGGCCGTCGCCTACGCGGCCCGTGTGCTCGGCCACCCCGCCGAGATCTTCGTCCCGGCCACGTCCCCCGCGATGAAGATCGAACGCATCCGGTCGTACGGGGCGACGGTCCACGTCGTGGACGGGTTCTACGCTGACGCCTTCGCGGCGTGCGAGGAGCGGGCGTTCGACACCGGCGCCGTGTTCATGCACCCCTACGACCAACCGGCGGTCGTCGCCGGCCAGGGGACGATCGCCGCCGAGCTCACGGAGCAGGCGCCGGCCCTCACGACGGCGATCGTCGCCGTCGGCGGGGGCGGGCTGATCGGCGGCATCGCCGCGTGGTACGCCGGCGACGCACGGGTGGTCGGTGTCGAACCCGACCGGTGCCCGACGCTCAGCGCGGCGCTGCGGGCGGGTGAGCCGGTCGACGTCGAGGTCGGCGGCGTGGCCGCCGACGCGCTCGGTGCCGCGCGCGTGGGCACGATCGGGTTCGGGGTCGCGTCGCGCTTCGTCCAAGACGTCGTGACGGTGAGCGACGAGGACATCGTCCGCGCGCGCCGGCTGCTATGGGAGGGATGCCGGGTGGCGGTCGAGCCGGGAGCTGCCGCGACCCTCGCGGCACTCGTGAGCGGCGCCTATCCCCCGATGCCGGATGAGCGGGTGTGCCTCGTGCTCTGCGGCGGGAACGCCGACCCGTCCGACCTCGGCGACGACGCTAGCTGAACCGCTCGGCCAGCTCGCCGCCGATCCGTTCGCGCAGCGACGACATCATCCGCTGCCGCTCCATCGCCTGCACGAGCGAAAGATGGTTCTGCGGGATGTCGTGCTCCGTGAAGAAGGCCTGGATCTCCGGCACCAGCTCGGGGTCGGTGATGATGCGGGCACCGCCGGCGAGATGGATCACGTTGGACGCGGCCAACCGTGGGAGGAGCTCGTCCCAGTGGTCGCGCACGTACCGCCAGGCGATCTTGCCGACGTCGCGGTTCATCTCCGCACGCGAGAGGAGGAACGGCGCGTCCTGCGGCCGGACCTTGTCCGACGTCGCCAGCGCGATCACGCGCTCCATCAGCGCCGGGTCGCGGAACCGCGCCAGGGCGACACGGTAGCGCTCCTGTTCCTGCGGCGTCGGCGCTTCGAGCATCCGGGTCTCGAACGCGTCGAATTCCTGGGCGCCGCCCGCGAACGCGACGACGTCCACCGCGGCCGCGGCCACCGAGGCGTCGACCGCGGTGCCGGTTCGGGCGAGGGTCTCGGCCTCGCGAGCCATGGCCTGCGTCTCGGGGTCGTCGCCGAGGATGCCGAGCGTCCGGATCAGCTCCCCGCGGAGCTCGCGATCGAGGTCGCCGTCCTCCGGCCGCGGCTCCCAGCCGAGCCGCCCGAGCCCCGGCCGGACGAGCTCCCGCACCGTGTCGCGGAACCGCTCGCGTGGCTCGCCGTCCAGGAACCGGTCGCACCACACCAGCGCGGTGATGATCGTCTGCCAGACCGCCGGCGCCGTCTCCTCGGCGAAGGCCGGCAGCATGTCGAGGATCGAGGACGCGGGAGCGCGGCCGGCCACGACCGCCGCCCAGGCGTCGTCGACGAGACTCTGGCGCTCGCCGGGCGTGAGCTCGTCGAGGCGCGCGACCAGCCGTCCGCGGAGCTCATCGTCGTAGAACGTGCGCACGAACGCGGAGCTGCCTGCGTTCGCGACGACCAGCGCGTCGGCGTGCTCCAGCGCCAGCTCCAACCCGTCTCCTTCGGCGAGCACGTGCTGCACGTGCTCGCCGTCCGGCGCGACCTGGCGAACGATCAACGGGATCGGCCACGTCGTGTCGTCGTCGGGCTGGGAAGGCGAGAACCGATGCTGCCGCAGCCGCACCACATCGCCCGCGAGGGAGACCTCGATCGCCGGATAGCCTCGCTGGAAGATCCAGGCGTCCATGATCCGCCGGACCGGCTCGCCGCTCGCCTCCTCCAGCGCGTCCCACAGGTCGTGCGTCTCGGTGTTGCCGTACGCGTGGGCGCGCAGGTAGCGGCGGATCCCATCGCGGAACACATCCGGACCGAGCCACTGCTCGATCATCCGCAGGACCGCGCCGCCCTTCGTGTAGGTGAGGGTGTCGAACATGCCGCTCGCGTCGTCCGGCGACTCGACGGGGAACTCGATCGGCCGCGTGCTCGCGAGCGCGTCGACCTCGAAGGCGACCATGCGGTTCGTCTGGAACCCGTCGAAGACCCGCCACGAGGGCTCCATCGCGTCGACGCACAGGTAGGACATGAAGGTGGCGAACGCCTCGTTCAGCCAGATGCCGTTCCACCAGCGCATCGTGACGAGATCACCGAACCACATGTGCGCGAGCTCGTGCGCGATCGTCTCGGCGACGTCAAGCTTCTCGATGTAGGCAGCGTTCGACGGGTCGAGCAGTAGCAGCGTCTCTCGGTAGGTGACGAGGCCTGTGTTCTCCATCGCTCCCTGAGCGAAGTCGGGAACGGCAGCCTGATCGAGCTTCTGCTCGGGGTACGGGATGCCGTAGTACTCGCCGAACCAATCCAGGCAGTAGACGGCGACCTCGTTCGCGTAGTTCGCGAGGTGCAGGCGATCGGGCCGGCACGCGACGCGGATCGGTGTCGGACCCGCGTGCACGGGATCGGTGAGGCCGAGCCGCCCCACGACGATGCACACGAGGTACGTCGACATCACCATCGACTCGGCGAACCGCACCCGTGCGAACCCCGGGTCCGCGGGTTCCCGCCCGACCTCGGGGGTGTTCGTGATCGCGACGAGATCGTCGGGAACGACGAGCGTCATCTGGAACGCCGCCTTCAGGTCGGGTTCATCCCAGCACGGGAAGTTTCGCCGCGCGTCGGTCGCCTCGAAGTGCGTCGTGATGATCAGGTGCTCCCGGCCCTCGTCGTCGGTGAAGCGCGACCGGTACATGCCCTCCATCAGGTCGCTGAGCTTGCCGGTGAAGTCCAGGCGCAGCACGTAGTCGCCGGCGGCGAGCTCACCCGGAAGCTCGAGCGACACTCGCCCCGCGGAGGGGTCCGGAACGGCCTTCGCGATCTCGGTGACGGCATCGTCCGCGTCGATCACGGCGCCCGCCCGAACGGTGAGCTCCTTGCCGTTGAGCACGATCTCGGTGACCGGCTCGTGGACCGTGATCGTCACGTCCTCGGTGCCATCGAAGGTGGGCGACGTAGGATCGAGCCGGAGCTCGATCGCGTACCGGGAAGGGGTAACGGTGCGTGGCAACCGATACGGAGAGCCCTGCGTCATGCCCTCCCGATCAGTCATCGACGAAGGTGAGCCACTCGACGTATCGCTCGTCCTCGCCCTTGGTCGCCGCGTAGAAGGCCTCCTGCAGCTCCTTCGTGACGGGGCCGCGGTGGCCGACACCGACCGTGCGGTCATCGACCTCACGGATCGGCGTGATCTCGGCGGCGGTGCCCGTGAAGAAGACCTCGTCGGCGAGGTACAGGTCGGTGCGGACGA
>JBKPRM010000084.1:0-8239 GCA_046734555.1 Actinomycetota bacterium
GTATGGCGCCGGGCGGAAGGAGCGTCCAGATGAGGCGGATCCAGGTGGCTCGCGCCAAGCCCCGGAAGCGGCGCGTGTCCGATCCGCTTCCCCTCGACCCCCGCGACCCCGACGTCGTGCGTGTGAAGTCTCGCCTGTACGCTGTGGGCGTGCACCGTCGGGGCGCGCGCCATGCATGAGATCCGCCGGGACGCCGACATCCATCGGGAAGACGGCGGCTGGTTCCAGGCGCGCTGGCACTTCTCCTTCGACCGGTACCGCGATCCCGCGAACGACGGCATCGGCCCCCTTCGCGTGTTCAACGACGACCGGCTCGCGCCCGGCGCGGTGTGGCCGATGCATCCCCACGCCGACGTCGAGGGTCTGACCTATGTCGTCGAGGGCACCTTCGAGCACGCCGATTCGCTCGGCAACGGCGGACAGCTGCAACCGGGCGCGATCCAGCGGATGACGCTCGGGTCGGGCGCGTTGCATTCGGAGCGCAATGGCTCACAGACCGAGCCGATGCGGTTCCTCCAGTTCTGGATCTTGCCCGACACGCCGTCGTTGGAGCCGAGCCTCGAGCAACGGCAGTTCACGCTGGACGATCGACACAACCGTCTCCTCCAGGTGGTTGGCAAGGGCAGCCAGATGGTGGCGGTCCACCAGGACGCGTCGGTATGGGTCGCAGCACTCGATCCGGGAACTTCGGTCGCGCACGACTTCGGCGACGGGCGTGCCGGCTACCTGTATCTGGTCGAGGGGGAAGCCCGGTTCGGCGGAGCGGACGCGCTCGCGACGGGCGACGCCGTGAAGCTGTTCGGCCCGGAGGAGTTCGCGCTGATCGCCACGGCGTCGGTGGAGCTGATCTTGATCGAGGTGCCCGCGAGCTATACGCCGGTCGGCGTTTGGGCGGGGCGCTGACGAGGGCAGACCTGGGTCACCGATGTGACCCGCGGAGAGGGAGGATCCACGATGGCACGGAGGTTCGCATTCCGCCCGGCGCTGACGCTGCGTGGTCGGAAGTTCCTGGGACTTCGCGGGTTCCAGGGGAAGCCGTCTCACCCGCCGCTCACCGACATCCCGATCGGGGCGTACATGCTCGCGGCCGCCGGCGACCTGATCTCGTGGTTGTTCAAAGACTCGTCGTGGGCGGGCGATCTCTATCGCGCCGCGGGGTGGGCGTTGATCGGAGGAGCCATCGTCTCGCTCGGCGCGGCGCTGACGGGCTGGATGGACTGGCTGAAGTCGGTGCCGAAAGGAACCCAGGCACGTCGAACCGTGAACGCGCACGCATGGACGATGCTCACCGTCACCGCCATCGTGTTGATCGACATCGCGGTGCGTCTGGGATCGTGGGACGAGACGTCGACACCCGTCGGTGTGCTGATCCTGACCTTGCTGGCGGCCGTTCTCACCTTCGTCGGGGCGACGATCGGCGGCACGCTCGTCTTCGACTACGGCTTCAACGTGATGACGGCCGGCGACAGCCCTGTCTGGCACAAGTCGGAGCGCAACCTGCTGCCCGGCGAGAAGCCGCCACCGGCGGATCAGACCTCGCCGTAGAGGGCGCTTCGCGGGTCGAAGAACCCGCCCGCCGGACGGGCGTGTGCGTGCCAATGGTCGGGGATCCGCCTGCGCTCGGCGTCGACGTAGTACCCCTCGGCGCCGTAGCGCTCACCGGCCACCCGCTCGAGGTGGGTGAGCAGCACGCGCTCGAGCGACGGATCGGGCAGGCCGTGGATGCGCCAGACGACCATCGGTGTCATGCACACCACGCAGTCGCCGACCCAGCAGGAGTCGTCCTCGTGGTACCGCTCGGTGAGCGGTTCGGCCGCGCAGAGCATGCAGGGCTCCGTCACAGGCACGCGCCGCGGATCAGTTCCATCCGTTCGCCCGGCTCGACGCCGTGGTCGCCGAACCATCCCGCGTTCGCCTCGACCGCGACCGTGTACGGCCCGTCGGCCGCGTAGGTCGGGCACGGGTCGGCTTCGCAAGGCGTCATCTCGCGCACGGTGATCACGTGGCCGTTCTCGTCGGCGAACGCGATCGACAGCGGGATGAGCGTGTCCTTCATCCAGAACGTCACGTCGGTCGGAGCGTCCCAGACGAACGCTATGCCCTGGTTCCGCGGCAGGTCCGTCACGCCCATCAACCCACGCTCCCGGAGGGCGTCGGTGTCGGCGATGTCGACGGAGAGCTCGGCTCCTGGGTGGAACCGAACCGTCGACGGCGGGGGGGAGCAGGGCGGGGCGCCGGTCGCCGAGGTCGCGGCCGAACACCCCACCGCGAGCAGCACGAGCAACCAGATGAACCTGCGCACCCCGCAATGCTGCCATCCACGGGGCGACACGTCGGGCAGCGGACGGCATACGATGCGTGCGTGCGGGGCGATCGCGTCGAGATCGTGGTGGACATCGGGACCGGAGTCCAGACCTTCGAGATCGTGGCGACGCGAGCGGGCCGCCGGGTCGACGTCTCGACGGGCCGCGGCGTGATCGAGGTCTCCGAGGTGACGCGGGGTGGAACGGTCGTCCGGACCGCGCGCTTCCTGAACTCCCGGGTCGTCGCGGTCGTTGAGCACCCTGCCGAGGACGCGCGTCCGGGTTAGAGCAGAGCCTTCGCCCGTTCGGGCGAAACGGTGTCGCCCTTCCGTTCGAAGATCGAGAGCGCTTCCGTCGCGCGGGCTCGCGAGCCTTCCAGATCGCCGCTGTCGTGAAGCGCTTCGGCCAACATCAGCGTCAGTTGTCCGCGAGGCAGGTACCAGTCCTCATGGATGCCGTCGAGCGCGGCGCGGAGGTCCGCGACCGCCTCGTCCGGCCTGCCGGCCACCAGCGCGATCTGACCGCGCAACCACGTGACCCACCCCTCATCGAACGGGTGCCCGATCTCTGCGATGCGCGGGAGCAACGCAGCAGCCTCCTCCGGCCGGTTCTGCGAGGCGAGGGAATGTCCGTGGATCAGGAGCACCTGGATGAGCCACGATTGGGCGCCGCCGCCCAGCCGCTCCAAGGCATCGATGCCCTCGCGGGTGAGGCTCTCGGCGATCGCCGGGTCGCCGAAGGCGTTCTCCGTGGCCGCCGGGCCGATCGTGCCGCTCGCTCCGAGCCACAGCGGCAGCCCGAGGTCTCGGAACGTCTGACGGGCGCGTTCGTACTCACGACGGGCGTCGTCCATCCGCCCGGTCATCCCGAGCAGCTGCGCTCGCGCGTTCACGACGATCGCCGCCTCGGTGACCGGGTCATCCGCCGCTCGCGCCAGGAAGTCCTCGGTCGTCGCCAGGCCCTCCTCGGCCGGGCCCGGTCCGATCGACAGGAGCCCCGACATCATCTGGATGTTCTCGTTGCGGCCCTTCGCGTCGCCGATCTCCTCGGCGAAGTCCATCGCGCGCTGGGTGGACTCGCTCTGTTCGGCCCACGTCGGCGCCCAGATGCCGAGGATGCTCCAGCAGCGCTGCTGGACGAAGCCGTCATGGGGGTGTTGCTCGATCAGCCGGCGCGCGAGCTCCTCGGACGCCCCGGCGCGATCGAAGAGCCCCCGCCATAGCTCCGACTCGAAGCGGAACAACAAGGCGTCCGTGAGCGTGCGCAGGTCGCCGCTCTTGGTCCCCAAGGCGATCGCTTCATCGAACACCAGGTCGGACTCGTCGGAGCGACCGACCTCGACGAGAGCTTGCCCGAGCTCCGGCAAGACCGCGAGCCGCTCGGGCCCGTCGCCGGGCAAGAGGTCGACCGCGCGACCGTGCAGCGTCACCGCGGCCGGCATGTCGCCTCGGGCGAACGCGCGCACACCCGCTGCGGCGAGGCGCGAACCGCCGCGATGCCGGATCTCCTCCAGGTGCTCGTCGCGTGGACCGATCTCCGCGAGGAACCCGGCCGCCCGCGCGAGATGGTCGCCGACGATCTCGTCGTAGGCAGCCGACCGTACGCCGCTGGCGTCAACGAGTTGATCGGCCACGCGCTCGTGAAGCTCGGCACGCGTTCGCTTCGGCAGCGTCTCGTAGGTCGCGTTCATGATCAGGACGTGCCGGAAGCGGAAGCCGTCTCCGGCGGGCGTGCGCACGGGCCGCACGAGGTCTTTGCGAACCAGCGCGACCACGCTTCGCGTGATGTCATCGGCCGCCGTCGCGAGCGTCGCGACCGTCTCGATGTCGAACGTCCGCCCGATCACGGACGCGACGCCGAGGACATGGCGCTCGGCAGCCGGCAGCGCGTCCAGGCGCGCCGTCAACAGCGTCTGGAGGCTGGTGGGAAGCGCGACGTGGGTGAGATCGGCCGCGAGCGTCCACGATCCTCCCTCGCTCGTGAGCAGGCCTTCGTCGATCAGCATCGACAGCATCTGCTCAACGAATAGCGGATTGCCTTCGGCGGCTTCGGAGAGCTTCGCCTTGGCGTCGTCGTCGAGGCCGGGGTGTCGTACGAGGTTCTCGATCAACGCGGCGGTGTCGGCCGACGACAGCGGTCGCAGAGCGATCATCGACGCATTCGGCCTGCCGCCACCCCATCCCGGACGGCGCTCGAAGATGTCGGGCCGGGTCGTGCACAGGATGAGCGAAGCGGTGTCGCCGAGCCAGTCTGCCAACCCCTCTAGCATCTCGAGCAGGGTCGGTTCTGCCCAATGGATGTCCTCGATCAGCAGGACGATCGGCCGCTCGACGGCAAGCGCTTCGAGGAGACGGCGGATCGCGCGCAGCGTTTCGCCGGGTACCGGCGCGGCGTCGCTGAATCCCAGGATGTGGGCGATGCCCTCGACGATCGGCCCGCGGTCTGCGTCGTCGGGCAGCAGCGCGGCGAGCTTGTCTCTCGTCTCGGTGGCGTCGTCTTCATCGTTGATGTCCGCGACCGCGCGGATCGCCTCGGCGATCGGCCAGTACGTGATCCCCTCGCCGTAGGCGAGGCACCGACCCTCGAGCACGAGCGCTCGATCACGGAGGACGTCCGTGAACTCGTCGACGAGGCGCGTCTTCCCGATCCCCGCTTCCCCGTGGACGGTGAGGAGCTCGCACCGGCGATCGCGCCCCACGCGATCGAACGCGCGTTGGAGCTCGGCGAGCTCGTCGTCTCTGCCGACGATGGGAGAGTCGATCCGCCTCGCGACGCCCAGTGCGCCCGCCCGAACGGCGAGCAGGCGGTACGTTTCGGTGCCCGTCGCCTCGACGTCGACCGCATCTCGGGCGAGTTCGAACGTTGCCGCGTCGATCACGGGGTTGGTTCCATCCGCATGGGCGGCGATCCCACGCGCTCGTCGCATCGCCTCCGGGTCGATGCCCTCCGGGTCGGCTGCCGTGAGCACCTCGCCCGTGTGGATCCCGATCCGCGCGTCGACACCGATGAGGCCTTCGCCTTCGAGCTCCCCGTCGAGGCGGTCCAGCCTGTCACGTAGCTCGATCGCAGCTCGGACGGCCCGCACGGCGTCGTCTTCGTGCGCGACCGGATGGCCGAACACCGCCAGCACGCCGTCATCACGCCGGACGATCGTGCCGCCGTGCGCGTCCAGGGTCGCCCGGGCCGCCTCGAACGCGCGGGAAGCGATCGATGCGGAGGCTTCGGGATCGATCGGGCGGTCACGACCGGCGGACAACTCGGCGAACAGGATCGTGACGATCTTCCGCGTCGGGCTCGAGCCAGGCTCCGTCCTCGCCGGCTCGTCATCCGCGGGTGGCGAGATGGCCGCATCCTCGGCGGCCGGCGCTCGCCGAGCCAGGGCTGGGTCTTGGGCGAGGATCGCCGCGTTCAGGTCGACGAGCGCCGGCCCGGGATCGATGCCGAGCTCGTCGGCACGCAGCGTCCTCGCGTGATGGAACTCCTGGAGCGCTTCGCTCTGCCGGCCGCTCCGGTACAGCACGAGCATGAGCGACGCGCGGAGCCGCTCACGGAACGGATGGGCGTCGACGAGGGACCGCAGCTCGGAGACAACCTCTGCGTTGCGACCGAGCTCGAGATCGGCGTCGATCCTGTCCTCGAGGGCCGCCAGCCGCAACTCCTCGAGCCGGTCGATCTCGCCGCGGGCGAAGTCGTCGTAGGCGAACTCCGGCAGCGGCGCACCGCGCCACACGGCGAGGGCCTCGTGGAGGAGGGCCGAGGCCTGCCGAGGGTCACCCGACGCGGCGCTCGCTCGGCCCCGGTCGGCGAGGCGGGCGAAGCGGTCCACGTCGAGGGAGTCGTCGTGGATCTGCAGCGAGTAGCCGCCGGCGCGGGTCACGATCTCCACGCCGCCACCGAGCGCCTTTCGGAGCTCGGAGACGTAGACCTGGATGCTGTGCTCCGCGGTCTTCGGTGCCGCGTCGGCCCAGAGCACCTCGACGATCTCGTCGATCGAGACGACGTCGCCGCGGCGCAGGATCAGCAGGGTCAGGAGTGCGCGAGGCTTCTGGCCGCCGAGCTGGATCGATCGGTCGCCGTCGACCACCTCGAGTGGTCCGAGGATCCTGAGCTCCATGACGCCTCCATGAGCAACGTGCGGACGCTAGCACCGCGGCGGTCGCAGGGGCTCCTTGAGCCGTTCTTGAGCATCTCTGAGTGCCGGCTGAGCGCCCGGGCGCACCGTCTCACCAGCGAGCGCCACCGGCGCCCAAACGGAAGGAGCAGGAGATGCAGGCCACCGGAACCCAGACGCTGCAGCGGTCCAGCGCGTCGCCTCGCCGGGTCCTCATCGCGGCCCTCGTGGTCGTGGCCATCGCCGCGATCCTCGGGTCCTACGCGATCCTCAGGACGGACGCGTCGACGCCGACCCGCACGTTCCCCCAGGTCTCCGTGGAGCCCGGCCGCCACCAGCCGGCCACGTTGATCCACGAGATCAGCATGCGTCCGACGAACGGGAACTGAGGCACGTCGGGCGCCACGCGAAGGGCCGCGGCCGTCGGCCGCGGCCCTTCCGCTGTCCATCCACGACGGCCGCTAGACTCGGCGCGCCGCCGGAGTAGCTCAGTCGGCAGAGTGCCTCCATGGTAAGGAGGAGGTCAGGGGTTCGATTCCCCTCTCCGGCTCCATCGACGGGGCGGGTGTGCCCCGCGCTCCTTCGCCACATCTCCGCTCGTCTTGAAACTCCTACTGAGCGGCGCCCGCGAGCTCGTCCGCCTCCGCACGGGCGAGCGCTGCGTCGATCGCCGCATATTCCGATGCCTCGACGGCGTAGGCGGCGAACGCGATCAGCCCGGCGGCGTCTTCCTCCGCCTCGTCCGCGCGGCGCGCGGCGCGGTTGGCATCACGCTCGGCTTGTCGCGCGGCGAGCTTCGCGTCCATCGACGCGAAGCGCGAATCGACGTTCGACTTGACGCTGTCCCACCATGCGCTCACCGAGTCGTCGGCCTGATGCGACATGTCGACGAGGATCTTGGCGCCCTCGTCGACGTCGGACTTCAACTCGTCGCGCGTCCGCTGGAGGGCCGCGCGGTTCTTCTCGCGGGTAGCGCTCGCCGTGTCCTCGACCTTCTTCGTGCGCTCTGCCAGATCCATCAACTGATCGGATAGCGGTTTCACGTGAGCTCCTCCTTCACGCTTCTGACCTCGAAGGCGAGCACGATGTCGCTGAGGCCTCTGAACAGGGCCAGGAACCCGACCCACAGGATGAGTAGTGCGCCTCGCGCCGGTACGAACTGCTGCGAGGCCCAGAAGCCCAACAGGATCTCGAGGATCCCCGTCGCCAACCCGAGACCCCACAAGGGATTCACGGCCCGCGAGACGGTCGATTGCACGATGTCCAACGTGCCGCTGAAGATGAGCAACAGACCGAAGACCGAGGCGAGCGCCCAGAAGGCGTCCTGCGGACTCACGAATGACCAGATCGCGCCGAGGACGAACAACACCGAGAGCAACCAGTGCGCCCATGCCCAGCTCTTGCGGACGGTCGCCACGAACACCTCGTCGAGGGCCGCGACGATGAACAGTGCACCGATAAGCACGCCGATCGTCGTGACCGAGCTGATGTCGAACCGGAACACGACGACCGATACCACGAGCCACACCAGACCAGCGACGAGGAACCACCACCAGCCGTCGGCGTAGTCTTGGACCGCCTCCCGCGCGTCTGCGCGGATGCTTGTCCCAAGCATCTCTCCCTCCCTTCCGGAGCAGGTCCTGTCGAGCACAGACTGGCTCCGCGCGGTGGGGTGCGCATCGGCCAGTGGCCAGTCCGGGTGGCCAGTCTCGGGACGACGGCGCCGTGCGACGTTTCGCCTATCCGGCAGGACCGAAGCGCAGGAGTGGGTTCCGCGACCTTCGACCGGTTGCCGGACCGAGCTGGGTGTCGCACCCTTGAGGCC
>JBKPRM010000085.1:0-4066 GCA_046734555.1 Actinomycetota bacterium
TCCATGAGGTGCTCGGCCACGTCATGCAGACATGCGGTGCCGTCGAAGTCGACGAGGACCGAGCGAACGGGTGGCATCGGTTCAGGCTACCGGCGCCGCGTGCGACACTCCGGCGATGGACGAGGTCGGGCGGATGGCGGCGGCGCTCCCGAGGTTCTGGCGGGCGAGGGTCGCGTCGTGCGGCGGCATCGTCCACGAGGTCGATGGCCTGGCGGTCTGTCTCACCGGCGTGCCCGATCCATCGTTCAACCCAACGTTGATCGAGGCGGCGCCGGCGGATCCCGATGCGGCGCTCGTGGCTGCGGCCGAGCACTACCGAACGGTCGGCCTCTCCATGGGCATCGACCTCGAAGCGGCGGTCCACGCTGAGGTGCGAGCGGCGGCCGATCGAGCCGGGTTCCGACGGATCGAGTCGCGGCCGGGCATGGTGCTCGCGACCGATCGTCTCCGCCCCGAGCGCCAACCCGCCGGTGTCGACATCCGGCGCGTGGACGACGCATCCGTGCTCCGCCGGGTCGCCGACGCGGATGCCGCCGCGTTCGATGCCGACGTCGCGTTGACCCGGGCGTTCCTGCCCGCCCCGGTCTTGACCGATCCGGCGCAGCGAGTGTTCGCGGCGTTCGTCGGTGACGACGTGGTCGGTGCCGGCGAGAGCTCCCTCGCCGACGGTGTGCTCGGCGTCTTCGGGATCGCCACGCTGCCTTCGCACCGACGCCGAGGGATCGCCGCGGCGCTCACCTCGCGGCTGATCGAAGACCGAGCGGCCGAGGCGGACATCGCCGTGCTCCAGTCCTCGCAGCTCGGCTTGGGGGTGTACGAGTGCCTCGGCTTCGTGACAACGAGCACGTGGGAGGTCTGGGCTCAGCCCGAGGCGTCGTCGAGCGGATAGCGAAGCTCGGTCAAGGTTCCTGCGCCGATGACCGATGGCCCTCCAGGGGGTTCTTCCCCGGTGCAGGAGGTCCAGCGATGTCGATCAAGCGCCTCTCAGACCGCGCCACGGTTCCGCTCGGGGTCGGTGTTCTTGCGATCACCGCGATCACGGTCGGTTGGCTCGTCTTCGAGGGTGCCCCGTTCGTCCTCGGCTGCGTCGCGATGCTCGCGCTCACCGCGAGCGAGATCGCGCTCCTCGCACGCCCGACCCAACGCTGACCTCCCGTCGGACCGGCGTGTCTCCGGCCGCCCGTATACTCGGCTGCGGCCGTGCTAGGCGGGGAGCTAGCGGTGCCCTGTACCCGAGATCCGCTTCATGCGGGGCTGAATCCCCGCCGGAGGCCCGCGAGGTCCGAGGCAGCCTCGGCGCGGGGCGTTGAAGGTCGGGTCCTACGCGACGTCGGGCCGCGAACCGGGTCAGGGCGGGAACGCAGCAGCCCTAAGCGGTTCCCGGCGGGTGCCGTAGGTTCGCCTGGCCGGAGCCTGCCGTGCTGAGTAGCGATCGAGTCTCACGGCGTCGATGGCGGGTGCACGGCCGCTCGTGATGAGGGAGCAGGCAGTGGCCGAAGATACCCAACACCAAGCGCTCTATCGGAGGTACCGGCCGCAGACGCCGTCGGAACTCCTCGGGCAGGAGCACGTCGTCCGCGCGCTGACCGGCGCCATCCGGGAGGGCAAGCTGCATCACGCGTTCCTCTTCTGCGGCCCGCGGGGGACGGGAAAGACGTCCACGGCTCGCATCCTCGCCAAGATGGTCAACTGCGAACAGGGCCCGACCGCTGAGCCGTGCGGTCAGTGCGAGCAATGTGTCGCGATCCGCGAGGGCATGCACGTCGACGTCGTCGAGATCGACGCCGCCTCGCACGGCGGCGTGGATGACGCCCGCGACCTGCGCGAGAAGGCGCCGACCGCGCCGATGGTCGGCCGCGAGAAGGTCTACATCATCGACGAGGCGCAGCGGCTGTCACGCGAGGCGTTCGACGCGCTGCTGAAGCTGTTCGAAGAGCCGCCGCCCGGTGTGCGCTTCGTCCTGGCGACGACCGAGCCCCACCGCATGCCGGCGACGATCGTCGGGCGATGCCAGCGGTTCGACTTCCGGCGGCACACGATCGAAGGACTGAGCGAGCTGCTCGAGAAGATCGCCGCCGCCGAGGGCGTGCAGCTCGATCCGACCGCCGCGTTCGCGATCGCCCGGCAGGCCGAGGGCTCGGCGCGCGACGCCGTGTCGCTCCTCGACCAGGCGAGCGTGATCGGCGGGCAGACGGTCGACGAGGCCGTGGTTCGGTCGCTGCTCGGCGTGCCGCAGGGTGAGATCAGACTCGAGATCGCCGACGTCGTCGCGGTCGGCGACCTGCGCGGCGCGTTCGAGGCGGTCGACCGACTGGTGCAGGCCGGCCACGACCTGCGCAACGTCACCGGTGATCTGCTCGCGCACTTCCGCAACCTCTTGCTCGTCCAGACGGCTCCCGATCAGGAGGACCTGGTCGATGTGTCTGCCGACGCGTACTCGGCGCTGCGTGCGCAAGCCGACAAGTTCACGCCGGCCGAGCTGTCCCGGGTGCTCGACCTATTGCTCGCCGCCCAGAACGACATGCGCTGGACGACGTCGCCGCGGCTCACGCTCGAGCTCGCGCTCGTCCGGGCGTGCGCGCCCGAGACGGACCCGACGCCGGCTGGTGTGATCGGGCGGCTCGAGCGGTTGGAACGCCTCGCGAACGTCGCGCCCGGTGCGGAGGTGCCACCGGCGGAGGCCCCGGCCGACGCGCCACCGAAGCCCACCGGGAAGAAGCCCGCGAAGAAGCCGGCGGCCGAAGCCGAGAAGCCGGCGCCCAAGCCCGAGACGATCGCGGTCGTCGAGGACCAGCCGGCCGCGGTCATCGAGATCGCGGACGCCGGCGCGCAGCTTCCCGTCCCGCAGGCGGCCGACGCGGCGAGCGTCGATGTCGCGATGCTCCGCCGCTCGTGGGGTTCGGTGATCCAGCACCTCGGCCAGCGCAAGCAGATGGTCCTGCGCGCGCTCATGGAAAGCGCGACCCCGACCTCGTTCGACGGCGAGACCCTCGAGATCGCGTTCCCGCCGACCTTCAAGAACACCGTGAAGCAGTTGGAGAGCCGCCAGGCGGCGTTCCAGCAGGTGTTGCAGGAGCTGTTCGGCATCTCGCCGGCGATCAGCTGTGTCGTTCGGGAGTCGCGTTCGACCGATGACGCCTCACACGTCGAACCCGTGGAAGAGGACGACGCGCCGAGCGACGACGCCGAGGCGCTGCGGCGACTGCAGGAGATGCTCGGGGCCGAGCCGCTCGGAGGCGACGGAGCCTGATGTACGAGGGCCCGATCCAAGAGCTGATCGACGAGCTGGCGCGGCTGCCGGGCATCGGCCCGAAGTCCGCGCAGCGGCTCGCGTTCTGGCTGATCAAGGCGCCGGCCGACGACGCCGAGCGGCTCGCCGATTCGATCGTCCAGGCGAAGCGACGGATCGTGTTCTGCCGTGAGTGCGGCAACGTGGCCGAGGGCGACCTCTGTCGCATCTGCCGTGACGAGAGCCGCGACCGAACGGTGCTCTGCGTCGTCGAAGAGCCGAAGGACGCGGCCTCGATCGAGAAGAGCGCGTTGCATAAGGGCCGGTATCACGTGCTGGGTGGCGCGCTCAGTCCGCTCGACGGCATCGGCCCAGAGGACCTCCGTGTGCAGGAGCTGCTCGAGCGGATCGAACGCGACCACGTGATCGAGGTCATCCTCGCCACCAACCCCAACCTCGAGGGCAACGCGACGGCGATGTACGTCGCGGCGCTGGTGAAACCGCTGGGCGTCCGGGTCACGCGACTCGCGAGCGGTCTCCCGGTCGGCGGCGACCTCGAGTACGCCGATGAGATCACGCTGTCGCAGGCCCTCGAGGGCCGGAGGGAGATGTGACGGAACGTCCCTCCGCGCGCCAGGTCGTCGACCGGGCGCTCGTGCTCTACGCGATGGTTCGCCGCGCGTCGATCGAGCTGATCGTTGCCGAGACGCGCGATCAGATGCGCCGGCGCCAGGCCGAGGGCGCTCGCGTCGAGACGACCCACTGGTTCGAGCGCGAATCGTTGAACGACGCGCTCACCGAGACCGAGCGCCGGTTGTTCGACGCACCCACCGCGGC
>JBKPRM010000086.1:0-2412 GCA_046734555.1 Actinomycetota bacterium
CAGAACCCGATCGCACCCATCAGGAACGGGACGTTCCGCTCGAACGGCGCGGTGCGGAAATGCTCGTCCATCTCGTGGAAGCCGGCCAGCATCTCGTGGAAGCGTTCCGCGCCGATCGCCAGCATCGTCGAGAGGCCGACCCCGCTGTCCATCGAATAGCGTCCGCCGACCCAGTCCCAGAATCCGAACATGTTGTTGGGATCGATCCCGAACTTCGCGACGGCGTCGGCGTTCGTGCTCACCGCCACGAAGTGCTTCGCGACCGCCTCCTCGGCGGCCTCACCGAGCCCTGCCAGGAGCCACTCGCGTGCGGTCGTCGCGTTGGTCATCGTCTCGAGCGTCGTGAACGTCTTCGAGCAGACGATGAACAGCGTCTTCGCCGGGTCGAGGCCGCGAACCGCCTCCGCGAAGGCCGTCCCGTCGACGTTCGACACGAACCGGAACGTCATGTCGTCCGGCGCGTGGCGCTTCAGCGCTTCGTACGCCATCACGGGCCCGAGGTCGGAGCCGCCGATCCCGATGTTGATCACGTTGCGGATCCGGCCGCCCGTCACGCCCGTCCAGTCCCCGCTGCGCACCCGGTCGGTGAACGTCGCCATGTGGTCGAGCACCCCGTGCACCTCCGCAACGACATCGACCCCGTCGACGATCAGCTGCGCCGACCGCGGCATCCGCAGCGCGACGTGCAGCACCGCACGGTCCTCCGTCACGTTGATGTGCTCGCCTCGGAACATCGCGTCGACCCGTTCGCGAACCCCCGACTCGTTCGCCAGATCGATCAGCAGTGCCAGCGTCTCGTCGGTCAGCCGGTGCTTCGAATAGTCGACGTACAGACCGGCCGCCTCGGCGACCATCCGGTCGGCGCGCCCCGGATCGTCCGCGAACAGATCTCGCAGGTGCACGTCGGCGATCGCTCCGTGATGCTGTTCCAAGGCCTTCCAGGCATCGCGGTCTCGCAGCGGGCGCACCATCTAGGTGTCTCCTCGGTCCCTTGGTTCGAGCCGGCGAACGGTCATCGTGCTTCCTCTCTCTCTGCCAGTTCGGGAAGGTCTCAGGAGTGTGCGTCGGGGAACGGGCTCGCGAGCGTGGGGAGCACGTGGTCTGCTCCGGCGTCCGCGAGCTCGTCGATGGAGTACTTGCCGCTCGCGACCCCGACCGAAACTGTGCCCGCCGCCCTCGCGGCGGCGATATCCAGCGGCGTATCACCGACGACGAAGACGTGGCCCGGGTCGAGGGGATGGTCGTGCAGCATCGACGCGCGCGCGATCGCCGCGGCCGTGAGCTTGGTTCGGTCGGGCGAGTCAGTCCCGTACCCGCCGAACAGGAAGTAGCGATCGAGGCGTGCGCGGCTGAGTTTCACGCGCGCGGCCCCCTCCATCGCACCCGACACGATGCCGAGCATCACGCCGGCGTCGGACAGGCTCTCGAGGCGCTCGGCCGCGCCGTCCAACACGCGATAGCCCGCCGACGTGGCGACCTCCTGCGAGAGGCGACGCAGGTAGAGCGCGAAGATCGCGGCCAGCTCCCGTTCGGTCGGCTCACGCCCGACAGCACCCTCGAAGGTCTTGCGCGCGACGATCGGATCGGTCTCTCCGGCTTCGGTATGGGAGCCGATATCGGCCGGGATGCCGTGGAGCTGCTCGAAGGCGTAGCGCCAGCTGCGTGCGCCGGCACCACCGCTGGTGATGAGGGTGCCGTCGATGTCGAACAGGACGAGCGGAGGTGGAACCGACATCTGGGTGAGCCTAGTTCGGCTCGGTGTCCAGCGCCGTGCCTCCCTCCACCGGGACCGCGACGATGGTCTGGCAGTCGCGACACGTCCAGCAGGTGAGCCGATAGATCCACGTCCCGTGCTCGTAGACGCCGGACGCCACGAGCGCTCCGGAGCCGCATTCGGGACAGATCATCTGCTCACTCACACGCCCAGCATCGGACGGTTGTCCGTCACCCACCAGGCCTCTGACACGGAAATAGCCGGTCGCGCGCGGGATGTCCGCCTTCGTCGCCCTCGGGCATCGCGTCGGGGGAAGACCGCCTAGTCCGAACTGGTGCTCCGGCGATCGTCACTCGCCGTGCGGCGAGGTACGCAGGAAACCGATGCGGTGAGCCAGCCCCTCGCGTGCGTCGGTTTCAGGCGGCTCGCCGGCGAGCTGCTTCACGGCCTGCCCGTAGTTCCAGAAGTTCGTCAGCCCGCGCTCACGCGTGAGGATCTGGGTCACATCTGCGGGGACGAAGTACAGACTGTCTCGGAGGCCTTCGAACGATGGAGCCGGCTCGGTCATGCCCCGCCGCACCCACCGGCAGAAGGCTGCTGTGAGAGCCGCATCATCCATGCCTGGTACATCGGACGTTGCCGGGACCTACTGAACGAGGAGGGCGCAGGAGACTCGACCGAGGCGACCCTCTTCGCCC
>JBKPRM010000087.1:0-9146 GCA_046734555.1 Actinomycetota bacterium
CGTGCCGACGGATTGGAAAGGACGGGGCGAGTTCTACGCCGAGCACGTGCGCGGCGCGATGCTGGACGCGTGCGCGCCGCTGTCGAAGTGGTGCGACGTCTTCTGCGAAGAGGGCGCCTTCGACGAGCGCCAGTCCCGCGCGATCCTCACCGCGGCGAAGGAGAAGGGTCTCGGCCTGCGGGTGCATGCGAACCAGCTCGGCCCGGGTCCCGGCGCGAAGCTCGCGGCCGAGGTCGGTGCCGCGAGTGCCGACCACGTGACCTACCTGACGGATGACGACATCGGGGCGCTCGCCGACGCCGGGGTCGTCGCGACGCTGCTCCCCGTCGCCGACCTGTCGACGCGCGAGCCGTGGCCGAACGCTCGCGGCCTGCTCGAAGCCGGCGTCACCGTGGCGCTCGCGACCGACTGCAACCCCGGTACGAGCTTCACGACGAACATGCCGATCGTGATCGCGCTGGCGGTGACCGCGATGCGCATGACCCCGGCGGAGGCGGTCTGGTCGGCCACGGCGGGTGGTGCGCGCGCCCTCCGACGTGACGACGTGGGGACCCTCCAGCAGGGCGCGCGCGCCGACATCGTGATCCTGGACGCCCCGAGCCACGTCCACCTCGCCTACCGCCCCGGGGTGCCGCTCGTCCGCACCGTGATCAAGGCGGGTGCGGTGGTCTGAGGTGCGGTTCCTCAACCGGCCTGGCGGTCCCGACGATATCCCGACCATGTCCGCCCGGGGGATCCGTTCGCGTGCCCTGGCGGTCGGCTTGGCGTTGGTCTGCGTGTTCGCGGGCATGGCCACCTCGCGCGCCAGTCTGACCGACCGGCTGGATCAAGCGCGTGCGGATCTGCAGGCGCTCAGCGACCAAGTGGCCGAGCAGAGCGCGGCGGTGCAGGACGCACGGGACCAGGCTGCGGAGGCCGCCGACCGCGCGACCGAGGCGAGCCAGGCACTGATCCCGCTGACGGTTCGCCGTGTGCAGATCTCCCAGCGGCTCGATGCGGTCAACGCCGAGCTCGCAGCCGCCCAGGACGACTTCAACCGAGCCGTCGTCGACACGTTCGTCGGATCGCCCGGGACCGTGCCAGGGATGGACACGTTCGCCGCCGTACTGGGGGCTCAGTCGCTCGACCAGATGCAGGATCAGATCGCGTTCGGCGACGCCGTGACCCGCGAGCGTGAGGCGGCGCTTCGCCTCGTCACGTCGCTGCAGCGCCGGCTGAACGAACGGGGCGCGGCGCTCGATGGCCTTATCGCGGCAGCACAGGAGCTGCGCTCCCGCCGTGATGAAGCGCTGGCCGAGCAACAGGCGGCGCTCGTCCGGGAACAGCAAGCGCTGCAGAGGCTCAACGGCACGCGCGCGGAGATCGTCGCGCTCATCGAGCGGCTGCGCGACCGACTCGCCCCCCAAGACATCAGCGAGGTCGCGACCTCGTTCCAAGGTGAGCAGAACATCTCCTACGGCGATTGGGCGAACGCGTTCCTCCGCGTCATGGGCGCGCCGCGCTGCCATGAGAACCTCGTCGTGACGGTCGCCTGGCAGGTGCAGGAGGGAACCCAGGCCGCCTGGAACCCGCTCGCGACGACGCATCGCATGAGGGGGTCGACCGATTTCAACGACGTCGGCGTGCAGAACTACCGATCCCTCGAGCAAGGGCTCCGCGCGACCCAGGAGACGATCGAGAACGGGTGGGACCAGTACGGCTATGGGGCGATCATCCGCTCGATGCACGATTGCGCCGACGCGCTCGACACGGCGGGCGCGATCGCCGCATCGACGTGGTGCGCCGGGTGCGCTGACGGGCAGTACGTCGTCGGCCTCGTGCCGGCCGTCGATGCCTCGTTCGAGACCTACGCCGAGCTGTAGCCGGCCGGCAACACCGTCTGACCTGGACCTTCAGGCCACCAGGCCGCCTGCCGATGGCCCACGGGAAGATCCGACGCCCTCGGATCCGGCCTGAGGAGGCCACCGTGCAAACCGAGCAGAAGCGCATCTGCGCCGGCTGCGGCGCCGAGAACACCCCGACCGCGGGGTTCTGCTGGCAGTGCTACCAGCCGTTCGCGCCCGCGGCCCCGAGGCAGGGCGGCCAGAGGCAGACCGCGCCCGGCATGCCGCCGTTGCCGAACGTCACCGCCACGGTGCCAGCCGCCGCTTCATCGCGGGGCCGTTTCAGCCTCGTCGCACGGATCGCGCTGGGCATCGTCGTCGCGATCGTCGTCAGCACCGTGGTGCGCAACATGCTCGCACCCCACTACCACGTGCCCGACACGCTCTCGGGACAGTCCCGGCTGCACACCGAGATGGCCCAGCAGTTCGAACAGGACATGGCGGACCAGGGCGCGAAGTACGACATAGACTTCGACTCGGCCGTGTACGGCACGGGCGACCAGCCGGACGTGTTCCTCGTGCTCGCGAACGGTCGCGCTGAGCAGTCGGCGGACGAGCTGTTCAACGACTTCCTGACGGGGATCGAGTCGGCCGGCGTCACGATCGATCGAGGCAAGGCCGTCACCGGCCAGCATGCCGACGCCGACTACCGTTGCGTGCCGATCTCGGCGCGGATCACCGCCGCCGCATGCATCTGGCGCGAGGACCGAAGCGTGGGGATGACGTTGGACGCGACGCCCGAGTCCGGCGATCTCACGTCGACGGTGTTCGCCGCGTACGACGCGACGCACGCCTGATCTACTCGGACAGCTCCGCGCGGATCGCCATCAACCGCCGGTAGAGCGGATCTTGCGTGAGCGTCGCCGTCGGCATGTTCGTCCGGCCGGCGACGCCGACCTCGTCGAGGAACGTTGCCTGCCGCCGCGCGCCCTCGAGCACCCGGAGCATCGCCTTCGCCTCGCCGTTGACCAGCGGATCGGGGTCGGCGGCGAGCGTCTCCACACGCTGTTGCACGGTCTCCACCGTCTGGCGCACGACGCGGTTCTCGTAGATGTCGGCCGTCAGCGACCGTCGTTCGTCCAGCGTGTATACCGGCCGGGCCTGGTCGTCGAGGTTCCCGGGCTTGCGCATCGAGCGGATCAGCTCTCGTGGCTCGGGGTGGCGGACCAGCTCTTCCTTCGACCAGTGTGGCTGGGTCCGCAGCTCTCTGCGGTGACTGATCTGCAGCATCGGCAATACCGCTGAGAGGCCGGCCATGCCGGCGCCGCCATAGACGGCCCTGCGCAGCAACGCGAGCTCGCCGCGGACGACCCGCGCCGGCAGCTGCTCAGAAGAAGGAGACGAAGCCATGCGCGTTCAGCTCCGCGCGCATCGATCGCGCCTTCTCGTTCGACAGCGGGAACCGTCCATCGGTCAGGGTGATGAACGCGTCGATCGCGGGGCCGGCATCGCTGTCTCCCCGCAGGCGCGGCAGGACCTTCTGCACGAGCTGCTCGTCGAGCGCATGCGACTGGTCGGTGCCGATCTCGGTCGCGGCGATCACGTAGGCGTTGATCTCGTCGAGCACGCGGAACCCGAACGGCGCCACCTCGACCAGCGCGTCCCAGATCTGCAGGACCGTGTTCGCCCAGGGATAGCCCTCCATGTGGGCGGCGACCTGGTCACGCGGCAGGGGCAGCTCGAGGATCTGCGCGCGGTCGTACACCTTGTCGGCGAACCCGTGGGTCGTCTCGTCGATGTTCACGGTGCCGACGAACTTGAGGTTGGGCGTGAGCTCGACCGTGTGTCCGGGCGCCAGGTCGAGCCTCGCGATGCCCTCGCGGGAGCGGACCTCCATCGCGGACAAGAACCGGCTGAAGTAGTGCTCGACGCGGGCGAGGTTCATCTCGTCGAGGATCACGTGGAACTCGCGAGCGACCCGCCCCGCGTTGTTCGAGGCGTTCCATTCACGGGAGGAATCGGCGACGAACTCGCTGAACGGGGTGTGGTGGTAGAAGCCGTCGAGCGGGGAGAGGTAGCCGAGGAGGTCTTCGTTGGACGACCAGCTCGGGTCGACGGCGACGAGCTTCTGGCGGGCGCCGACGACGTTCGCGTACGCCTGCGCGAGCCACGTCTTGCCGGTTCCGCTCGGCCCGCAGAGGATCACGAAGCCGCGAGTCGACTCGGCCAAGTGGTAGCGCCGGATCACATCGTCGGAGATGCGGAACGTCGGATTGTCGATGTGGAACCGTTCGACCAGTTCGGTGAACGCTTCGCCTGCAGCCTGTTGCAACTCTGCCGAGACGTGTCTGCTCGTCATGGCCATCGTAGAAGCACCCTCCAGATCGCCGCTCCGGGCCAGCGGCATCTGGCGAGGGTACCCGTCATCGCGGCGGAACGCCATCAGCCCTTCGCAACCCGGGGGGGCCGGAAGGCCCAGGTCAGACGGTGTGGGCGCTGTCCAACGCGGCGAAGAGCCGCTGGACCGGCCCCTTCAGCCCGAGTTCGGCGGCGTCCTCGATCAGGCTCTCGTCGCGCTCACCGGCCCACAGCGACAACGGTGCCTCGGAATTGATCGGCACGAGCCGTTGCATATCGGCGAGGTAGTCGCGCGATCCCAACAGCTTCGCCCGGACCCCCGGCTTGATCAGCACCACGCCCGCGTCGGCCGCCTCGAGCATCGCGTCGATCGATGGGAACGCGTTGACCAGCTCACGAGCGGTCTTCTCCCCGACGCCTCGCACCCCGGGGAGCTCGTCGGACGGGTCGCCACGCAGGATCGCGAACTCGGCGTAGCGGCTCGCCGGAACCCCGTATTTGGCCAGGACCCCGGCCTCGTCGTAGTTCGCGAGCTCGGAGACGCCGCGGAGCGTGTACAAGAGCTTCACGACCGGGTCGCGCACCAGCTGGATCAGGTCGCGGTCGCCGCTGATGATCTCGATCCGGTCCTCATCGCTGGCTTCGACGCAGAAGGCGCCGATCGCGTCCTCGGCCTCCCAGTTCTCGGTCTGCGCCTGGAGCATGCCGGTGCGGTCGAGGATCTCGCGGAGCAGGACGAACTGGATCGTGAGGTCTTTGGGCTCTTCGGGGCGCGCGGCCTTGTAGCCGGCGTAGATGTCGGTGCGAGCGACCGGGCGCCAGTCATGATCGTAGACGTGCACGACCTCGTCCGGCCGACGGTCGACGACGAGCTTCGTGACCATGTCGAGGTAGCCGTGGAGGGCGCTGACCGAACGGCCGTCCTTCGCGAACACGCCGGGCTCGCGCATCGCGAAGTACGCCCGGTAGAACATGCTCGAGACATCCAGAAGCAAACGCTTGATGGTTCCTCCTGAGGATCGCTTGGAGGGCATCCCACGAGGCGGGCAGCCGTCTCCGCCAAGGATATCTGGGGACCGCGGGGGGCAGGCGCTCCGCGCCCGGAGACGACGCGCGGACCCTTCGGCGTTGGAGGACGACTAGGGTGCGACGCCGGGCGGTGGGCCATTGCCGGTGAATCGTCGCCACGTTCCCCGGTACTCGTTGGAGATGTAGATGCGCGCCTCGTCGCGAGACTCCGTCACGAAGACCGCATCACCTTCCTGGAACGGCTCGACCCCGTTCTCGTCCAACGTGCCGTTCCATGAGCCTTGTTCGCGCACCCCCGGCTTGTGCACGTTGATGTAACAGGTGACCGCGACCTCGTCGCCGCCCTGCCGGATGAAGGCAAGCATGACCGTAGCCTACGCGCGGGTCGTTCCGGTCGCGTGACGCTCGATGAAGCCGGCACGGTCAAGCGTCACGTCCACCCAGGCACGCGTCCTGCTTGCTCGATCCACCGATGCATCTCGGGAGCCTCCGCGTCCTCGAGGGTTCGCAGCTTGGTGTACCGGCTCCGATCGGTTGTCCCGAGCGGCGGCGGGGGGTCGAAGTCCGCGCCGCCGAAGAAGACCACGTTGACGGACACGTCGTACGCGACGATCTGGATGATCCACCCGAGTTCCGGCAGTCCGTAGTGGGGGGTCTTCCACTTGACCGCATACCGGACCTCCGGGAGCGTCTCACGGATCGACGCGTCCAGCCGTTCCACGATCGGACGCAGCTCCGGCATCACGCGGTGCATCCACGCCTCGATCTCGGCGTGACTCTCCGTTGGCACGGGCGGCTTGCGGGTCGTGATCGGCTTGCGTGCCTTCTCCATGCGGGTTGCCGCTCCAGCGAGCTCCGACCTAGCGCTCAGCGTCGGCCGGCCAGGGGAGCTCGAAGGCATCGAGCAGGTTGTCGAGGTCCCCCGGCGAATGGCCGCACTCGGTGAAGTAGCGGGCAAGCTCACTCCGGTGTTGCGTGCCGTGACTCACGATGTGCGAGATCACGAGCCACCGTGGCCGTGTGAACTCGGCGTCGGTGCCCCAGGGCTTCGCGAGCTCTTCGTCGTCGAGCGATTCCACGAACGTTCGCAGTCGAACGTCCTCCTCGAGGCTGAACGCGTGGAGTTGATTCAGGGTGTCGAGCTCGAAGCCGTAGTCCCAGACGTAGGAGTCGTCGACGTCGTGTCCGAGGCAGAACTCCCGCCAGCTCCAATCGACGTCGACGAGGTGCCGGATCGTGTCGAAAGCGCTCCCCAGGTCGAGCACGCCCTCCTTGCGGAGCTCCTTGTCGGACAGGCTGGCTGCGACCGTCAGGATCCGATCGTTCGCCCAGGCGTGATACCGAACGAACGCGAGCAGGGAGTCGCCGTTCATATCCCAACCCTATCCGCGCCTGCGGCCCAACGGTCCGCCGCCTTCGTCAGGCGATCACGTGCTCGACGGGGGTTCCGGACGCGAGGCTCCGGGACACCGTGCACAGGTCGTTCGCCACCTTGAAGCGCGAACGTTCGACCTTCGTCGCGTCGGCGCCCTCGTGCACGTGGTACGTGACCCGCAGCCACTGCATCCGTGAGTCCTCCTTGTCGCCGTCGACCTCGAGGTGGAGCGGCTCGACCGGATCGCGCTGCTTCTTCATCAGCAGGGAGAAGTCCACCGCGCTGCATGCGCCGAGCGCCGCGAGCAGCAGCTCGAGCGGCGAGAGCCCGCGGATCCCATCGCAGTCCACGAGCAGTTCGGTGCCGTGCTTGTTCGTCACCGTCACGGTGTCGTCGGGGTTCACGGTCATCTGCAGGTGCCGGTTGCCGGTCGTCATGCGGCCAAGCGTAGACGTGCGGTACCGTTCCGCCCCGATGTCCCCTCCCGAGACCGCGGCCGACCTGGGCTTGATGGCCGGCGTGCCGCCGTTCACGCCGGCCGGTCTCGTGACGCTCGAGAATTGGCAGGATCCGCCGTTCAACCGCTGGGGCTTCCAGCACGTCCGCGAACTGATCCCGACGGCGAACATCTCGCGCGGCCTGGCGAAGCCCTGGGAGCTCCGGCGGGCCGAGCGCGATCTCGACCACCTGGAGGTGCAGGTCGGCCGGCGAACGTTCGGGCTCCCCGAGTTCCTCGACGAGACCTACACGGACGGGTTCATGGTCCTGCATCGAGGACGGGTGATCGCCGAGCGCTACTTGAACGGGATGCGACCCGACACGCGCCACCTGTTGATGTCGGTATCGAAGTCGGTGACGTCGGCGACCTGCGGGTCGCTGGTCGAGAACGGTGTGCTTTCGCCGCAGGATCTCGTGACGACCCATATCCCGGAGCTGGCCGGGACGTCGTGGGAGGGATGCACGGTGCGGCACCTGCTCGACATGCGGGCCGGCACGCGGTTCAACGAGGACTACGACGACCTGGCCGCAGAGGTGCGTGTCTACGAGCAGATCTACCTGTGGCGGCCGCGGACCGACGCGACGTTGCCGTTCGACATGACCGCGTATTTCCCGACGCTGGTGAACAAGGGGCCGCACGGCGGGCCGTTCGACTACCGCTCGATCCTCACCGACATGCTCGGCTGGGTCATGGAGCGCGCGAGCGGCGTGCGGCTACCCGAGCTGATGTCTCGCTACCTCTGGGAGCCGATGGGCGCCGCGTTCGACGCGGAGATCACGGTCGACGGACACGGGAACGCGATGGCGGACGGCGGCGTGTGCGCGACGCTCAGCGATCTCGCGCGCTTCGGCCAGGTGCTGTTGAACGGTGGCCGTCGTGGCCGGACCCAGGTCGTCCCGCGAGCGTGGCTCCGTGACACGCTCAAGCCCGACAGGGACAGTCGTGCTGCTTTCGAGGCATCGGAGGACCATCACGGCCTCCCGGTGACCTCGTACTACCGGAACCAGTTCTGGGTGATCGATCCACGTGGACCGGTCTTCCAGTGCAGCGGCATCAACGGCCAGACCGTGTTCGTCCACGGCCCGACGAAGGTCGTGATCGCGAAGCTCTCGACGTGGCCGAACGCCTGGACCGAAGAGTTCGCCGGCATGACCCGGCTCGGACTGACGTCGATCGCGGAGCAGGTGGCCGCGGGCTAACCCCAGAGCGCGTCGCCGAGGGCGAGCGCTCCGGCCAGCACCAACAACCCGAGCACCGCGGTGCGGAAGGGTCCCTCGTGCACCCGCGGCGCGATGCGGTCGCCGATCAACGCACCGACGACGGCCGCGGGAGCTCCCGCCAGGAACGCGACGCCGACGTCATGGACGATCAGACCTCGCGACCAGAACAGCGCGAGCGCGATCGAGCCCTGGCAGACGAAGCAGGCCTGCAGCGTCGCGCGGAAGGCCGCAGGCGCGAGGCCGACCGCCTGGAACGCGATGACGAGCGGCGGGCCGTTCGTGCCCACGCTGGTCGAAAGCACGCCTGAGGCGAACCCGGCGGTGAGCTCGGTGCCGCGGCCTGCCGGCAACGTGAGACCGCGCCAGAGCCACACCGTGAGCACGAGGATCGTCACGCCGATGGCCGCGGTGAGCACGCGATCGTCGGCCCGCGTGATGACGAGGAGGCCGATCGGCATGCCGAGCAACGCCGAGAGCGAGGTCGTGATCGCCTCGCGCCACAAGATGTCCTGACGCCAGCGGATCGAGTTCCAGATCACGAGCGGAACCCCGATGGAACTCATGCCGACCACGGCGACCTTCGGGCCGAGGAGCAGCGCGAGTCCGGGAACCGCGATCAGTGCGAACCCGAAGCCGGTGATCGACTGGGTCGCAGCGGCGAACGCGACGATCAACGCGATCGCGACGACGAGCGTCACGTCACGAAGGGGTCGCTCATCCGCTGGGCCACCACGACGGCGTCCTCGAACAGGGCCTCGGCTGCGCAGATGTTGGCCTCGGCGCCCGAGTTGGCGGACACACGCCCCCCGTCCACCCCGTCGGCCACGCGGCCGGTGTCGCGG
>JBKPRM010000088.1:0-2943 GCA_046734555.1 Actinomycetota bacterium
GCTACGAGTAGCGCGGGCCGGCGTTGAGACGTGGGCTATCCTGCAGCGCATGCCCACCTTGCGCCTGGCGGACGGCACCTCGACGGAGCTTCCGGAAGGGGAGCCGATCGGCAGCGCGCTCGCAGCAGGCGCCGTCGCGGCCCGGGTCGACGGCGAGCTGCGGGACCTCTCCCACGTTCCCGGTCGCGATGTGACGGTCGAACCGCTCGACCTTCGCACCGACGACGGGCTGCATGTGTTGCGTCACTCGACGGCCCACGTCTTGGCGCAGGCCGTCAGCCGGCTGTGGCCCGGCACGAAGCTCGGGATCGGCCCGACGATCGCCGACGGCTTCTACTACGACCTGGCGATCCCCGAGCACGTCTCGGTCGACGACCTGCCGCGGATCGAGGAGGCGATGCGCGCGATCGTGGCCGAGGACCAGCCGTTCATCCGAGAAGATGTCGACCGCGAGGAAGCGCTGCGGCGTCTCGTCGACCAGCCGTTCAAGCAGGAGATCGTCGAGGGGCTCGGCGACGACGAGGCCTCGGGCGACATCGCCGCGGGTTCCCAGACGGCGAGCTTCTACCGCAACGACGGCTGGGAGGACCTCTGCCTCGGCCCGCACGTGCCGTCCACCGGCCGCCTCGCCGCGTTCAAGCTCACCGCCGTCAGCGGCGCCTATTGGCGCGGCGACGAGAAGAATCCGCAGCTGACGCGGATCTACGGCACGGCCTGGGCGACGCAGGCAGACCTCGACGCGTACCTCGAGCGCCTCGAAGAAGCGGAGAAGCGCGATCATCGGAAGCTCGGCACCGACCTCGACCTGTTCTCGTTCCCCGAGGAGATCGGCTCGGGGCTCGCCGTCTTCCACCCGCGCGGCGGCCTGATCCGCCTGCTGATGGAGGACTATTCGCGCCGGCGCCACATCGAGGGCGACTATCGGTTCGTGAACTCGCCGCACATCACGAAGAAGAACCTGTTCGAGACGAGCGGACACCTCGACTGGTACGCGGACGGGATGTTCCCGCCGATGGAGCTCGACGGCGGCACCGAGTACTACCTGAAGCCGATGAACTGCCCGTTCCACATCCTGGTCTACAAGACGCGGACGCGGTCGTATCGGGAGCTGCCGATGCGCCTATTCGAATTCGGCTCGGTCTACCGATACGAGAAGTCGGGCGTCGTACACGGGCTGACCCGGGTGCGCGGCATGACACAGGACGACGCGCACATCTTCACGACCCGCGAGCAGATGGGGGAGGAGCTGCAGTCGCTGCTCACCTTCACGCTGTCGCTGCTGCGCGACTACGGGCTCGACGACTTCTACCTGGAGCTCTCGACGAAGCCCGAGACCAAGGCGGTCGGATCCGACGAGGACTGGGCCGAGGCGACCGAGGCGCTCCGCCAGGCTGCCCTCGCGATGGACCTCGAGCTGGTGATGGATGAAGGCGGTGGCGCGTTCTACGGGCCGAAGATCAGCGTGCAGGCGCGAGACGCGATCGGGCGCACGTGGCAGATGTCGACGATCCAGCTCGACTTCCAGATGCCGCCGCGTTTCGACCTGCACTACGCCGGGGCCGACGGGAAGCGGCACCGGCCGATCATGATCCACCGCGCGCTGTTCGGATCGATCGAGCGGTTCTTCGGGGTGTTGACCGAGCACTACGCGGGCGCGTTCCCGCTGTGGCTCTCGCCGGAGCAGCTGTGGTTGCTGCCCGTCGCAGACCGCAACGTCGGTGCGGCGCACGACCTCGCGGCCAAGGCGCGCGACGCCGGTCTCCGCGTCCTGGTCGACGACTCGAAGCAATCGGTCGGGAAGAAGATCCGCGCCGCGCAGCTGATGAAGGCTCCGTATGTCGTCGTCGTCGGGGACCGCGACCTCGAGGCCGGGACGTTCACCGTCCGCCGTCGCGATGGGCAGGAGATCCCGAGCATGCCGTTCGACTCGATCGTCTCGGTACTGCTCGACGAGGCGGCATCTCGTGCCCTCACCCAGACGCTCGCGGCGGAGTGAGTCGTGGACCGGCTGTGGAGCCCGTGGCGCATGGCTTACATCGAGGCCAACAAGCAGGACACGCCCGACCGAGGGTGCGTTTTCTGCGCGTTGCTCGACGGCACCGCTGGTGAAGACCGGATCCTCGCCCGTGAGGAGTACGCGTTCGTGACGCTCGCGAAGTTCCCCTACAACCCTGGCCACCTGCTCGTGTTGCCGACCCGTCACGAAGGCGACGTCGAGGCGCTGACCGCCGACGAGAACGGATCGATCGCGGCGCTCGTGCAGCGAAGCGTGCGGGCGCTCCGCGAGGCGTCGGAGCCACACGGGTTCAACGTCGGGCTGAACCTCGGGCACGTCGCCGGCGCCGGCATCCCAGAGCATCTCCATTGGCACGTCGTGCCGCGGTGGGGCGGCGACACGAACTTCATGCCGGTGGTCGGCGAGACGCGCGTCCTGCCCGAGCTGATCCAAGAGAGCTACGAGAAGCTCGCACCGTTCTTCGCGGACCGATGAACGGTACGGTCGAGCTTCCCGACGGCGGGCACCTCGCGTTCGAGGACGAAGGCGACGCCGATGGTGCGGCCGTCGTCCTGCTGCATCCGGGGCTCTGGGACATGCGGACGTGGGATCCGCAGATGGCGTCGTTCGGCGCCGCTGGGTTCCGCGTGATCCGCTACGACATCCGCGGGTACGGACGGTCGAGCCGTCCGACGGCCGAACCCTACTCGCACGTTGCGGACCTGCGCAGCCTGCTCGACCACCTGGGTGTCGACGAAGCGGCGCTGGTCGGATGTTCCATGGGAGGCCGGATCGCGATCGACGCGACGATCAGCGCGCCGGGACCGACGTGGGCGTTGGTGCCGGTCGCTGCTGGGCTCGGCGGCTTCGAGCCCTCCGCCGAAGAGGAGGACTGGTGGGAGGACGCGATGACGGACGCCTACCGTGCCTATGACGAGGGCAACATG
>JBKPRM010000089.1:0-3164 GCA_046734555.1 Actinomycetota bacterium
GTCGTGTACCGCGCGAGTTTGATCGCAGCCTCGACCGCCTCGGTGCCAGAGTTCGAGAGGAACGCGCGCGCCGCGAACGGCGCGACCTCGTCCAGCCGCTCACAGACGTCCGAGTAGATCGGCAGATAGAAGTCCGACGCCGAGTAATGCAAGAGCTCCGTCGCCTGCCGCGTGACCGCCTCGACGACCTTCGGATGGCAGTGCCCCGTCGAGGTCACCGCGATCCCCGCGTTCAGATCGAGGAAGACGTTGCCGTCCACGTCCTCGACGACCGAGCCGGCTCCGCGCCGCGGGACGAACGGGTACGCGCGCGGCAGCGACGGCGAGGTGACGCGACGGTCGCGTTCGATCCGGGCCATCGCCTCGGGACCGGGGATGTCGGTGATCAGCTTCGGACGGCTCTGCCCGGCGAGCGCGTCGTACGTGAGCGTCGAGTCGGTCGCGGTCACTCCTCGATCACCGTCCGCGACTGTTCCCGCAGGTACTGCAGCACGTAGTACGGACCTCCGCCCGCCTTGCCGGTCGTGCCCGAGCCCTTCCAGCCGCCGAACGGCTGGACCCCCGGCCACGCACCGGTCGTCGAGCCCGCGCGGCGGTTCACGTACACCACGCCGGCCTGGATCCGGTCGAGCCATTCGTTCACCTCTGCCTCGTCCTCACTGAAGAAGCCCGCCGTGAGGCCGTACTCGGTGTCGTTGGCCTTCTCGATCGCATCGTCGAGCTCGTCGAACGGGGCGACCGCGACGAACGGCACGAACAGCTCCTTGTCCCAGATCCAGCTGTCGTCGGGCGCCTCGACGATCGTCGGCTCGACGAACAGGCCGCGGCCGAGGTCGCCCTCGGTGATGCGCTGACCCCCGGTGACGATGTTGCCGTTCTTGCGAGCCTCCTCCGATGCCTCCTCGAAGGTCTCCATCGCGGCCTCGTTGATGATCGGCCCGAGGTAGACGTCGCGCCGGATCGGGTCCCCGACCGCGATCTTCTCCGCCTTGTTCTTCAGGGTCGACAGGAAGTCGTCGTAGACCTCGCGCTCCACGTAGACCCGCGAGCACGCGGAGCACTTCTGGCCGCCGAACCCGAAGGCGCTGCGCATCACGCCGTCGGTTGCCTTGTCGATGTCGGCGTTCTTGGTGACGATCGTCGGGTTCTTGCCGCCCATCTCGCAGATCACAGGCTTGGGCACGTCGGTCACGAAGTGCTTGTAGATGTCCATGCCGACCGCGTACGAACCGGTGAACGTCACGCCGTTCACGTCGGGGTGCTTCCACAGGTGGTCGCCGGCGACGGCGCCGCGGCCGGTCACCAGGTGGAACGCGCCCGGCGGCACGCCGCCGTCGCGGTAGCACTCATACAGCTTGTACCCGAGGAGCGCGCCCTGGTTCGATGGCTTCAGTACCACGCAGTTGCCGGCCACCAGCGCACCGCTCGACGGGCCGCCCGACAGCGCCATCGGGAAGTTGAACGGACTGATCACCGCCCAGACGCCGTGCGGTCGCAGGACGTCGTAGTACTCGCCCGGCGATCCGAGCCCGCTCATCTGGGTGCGGAAGCCGTCGTGCTTCTCCATCTCGTCGCAGTTCCAGCGGATGAGCTCGGCGGTCTCCTGGACGTCGCCGAGCGCCTCGAGGCGGTTCTTGCCGACCTCGTAGGCCATCAGGGCCGCGAGGTCGAAAACGCGCTCCTCCATGATGTCGGCGACGTTGCGCAAGATCCGCACACGCTCCTGCCAGCCCGTCCGGTCCCACTCGAGCTGGAACGCCTTCGCCGCCGCGACCGCGTCGTCGACGTCTTGGACGGTCGCCTGGGAGAACCGCCCGATCAAGAGGTCCTTGTCGATCGGCGAGGGCTCGTCGTAGGTCTCGTCGTGGAAGCGCTCCTCGCCGTTGACGATCACCGGGTAGGTCTTGCCGAGCTCCGCCTTGGCTCGTTCGGCAGCGGCGTCGTAGGCCGCCTGCAACTCCTCGTTGTCGGCGGACATGGTCGCGTAGGTGATGCGGAACTTCTCGGTCACGGGAGGGGCCCCCTTTCGGTTGCAGCAGACGCGGCCAGCCATGCTAGCCGGTGCCGTTGAGACGCGCCTACGGGCCTGCGTGACCCTTCGTCGGCCGAAGAACCCACGTGTCGATGCGTGCTTCCGAGGTCGGCCGGGCGTACGCTTCGGCTCCCTTTCTGATGAGGTTCGTCACCTACGACCGCGGGGGGCAGCGGCGACTGGGGGCGATCTTCGAGGGTGAGGTGGTCGATCTGCCCGACGCGGTCGGGCACCCGGCCTATCCCACCACGCTCGAGGGTCTCGTCTCGAGCAGCCGAGGCACCGTCTTGGATGCAGCGCGGACCGCGCTGGCCAGAGACGACGTCTTCGAGTGGCGCGTGAAGCGTCCACGGATCTTGACCCCGCTGTTCCCCGCGTCGCTGTTATCGCCGGGCTCGCTCGACGTCGAGCGCCGCTTGATCGGGCCCGAGCAGGACGTCCCCTGGCCCGCCGGCGCCGCATGGCTCGAGTACGAGCCGAAGGTCGCCGCTGTGCTCGGGCTGGAGACCTCGGAAGCCGACCCGTTCGATCCGGCCCGGCACCTCTTCGGCTACACGCTGGTGAGTGACTGGCAGGCGCGCGACGCCAGTGGTGCGCCCGTCGCCAGCGCCGAGGGCGTGCCGATCTCGATCGGCCCGTGCGTCGTGACGGCCGACGAGGTCGACCCGCAGGTCATGTATCTCCAAGTGCGGATCGACGGCAAGGAGGTCGCGAAGGGGAACCTGAACGGCACGGCGTCGAACCTCGAACGTTCGATCGAGGCCGCCTCACGACTCGGCACGCTCGGGCGGGGGGACGCGCTCGCGCTGAATCCGTTCCCTTCCCTGGAATGGCAACTCTGGCCCGGCGCGACCGTGGACCTCGGCGCCGAAGGCATCGGCACGTTGACGAACACCGTCGCGAGCACGTGAGTATCAGCTGTGCGCGCGTACCTTGACGGAGGTGGCCGACGTCGCCGGGCCGTTGCCCAGCCCGGACAGGACGCACGTGTATGAACGGCCAGATACCGTCGATCGGACGCGCACGTCGAGCCAAGCTCTGTGGAAGGGCTCGGCTGCCGCGACGTATCCGTCATGCGTCACGCGCCAGGTGACGTCTTTGCCCCCGGGTGTGAGGTAGCGGAAGCGGAACC
>JBKPRM010000090.1:0-18200 GCA_046734555.1 Actinomycetota bacterium
CGTTCGCACCGCTCTCGAGTTCGGGCTGTACCCGTTCGTCGTCGGCGACACGATCAAGCTGCTGCTCGCCGCGGGGCTGCTGCCGGCGGCCTGGTGGGCTCTCGACCGCGCACGTCCGGGGGAGGAACCTCCTGCCTGATCGCCCCGAGCCGTGGTTCGTGGGGCTGCGCTGGACGGTCATGCCGTTCTTGCGGCTGTGGTTCCGCTGGCGGTTCGCGGGTCTCGAGCACATCCCGAGCGCCGGCCCCGCGCTGATCGCCTGCAACCACGCCTCCTACCTCGATCCGCTCGTCAACGCCTACGCCGTGGTGCGAGCCGGGCGGCGTCCGCGGTTCCTCGCCAAGGACGACCTGTTCCGCGCGTTCGGCATCCGCTGGGCGATGAAGGGAACCCGCCAGATCCCTGTCGCTCGGGGGACAGGCGATCAGGGCCCGCTGCGCAACGCCGAGGCGGCGCTCGCCGCGAGCCAGGTCGTCGTGGTCTATCCGGAAGGCACGGTCACCCGCCGGCCCGACGGATTGCCGATGGAGGGGAAGACCGGCACCGTTCGTCTCGCCCTCGCGGCCGGCGTGCCGATCGTCCCGATGGTGAGCTGGGGGTCGGCGCCGGTCTGGCAGAAGTCGGGGCCGGGTTCACTCCGGCCGGGCAGGCCGGTCTGGGTCCGCGCGGGTGATCCGATCGACGTCGTCGCGAGCGGCGTCGAGGTCGATGACCACGAGGGCGTTCGCCGGCTGACCACTGAGTTGATGGAACGCTTGACGGCTGAGGTCGAGACGCTCCGTGCGTCGTACCCCGCGTCGTGGAGCAGCCGCTAGGCTCGGGCTCGATGGAACCGCGTCGCCGCGTCGTCGTGCTGTTCGGCGGCCGATCGTCCGAGCACGAGATCAGCTGTCTGTCAGCTCGGTCGGTGATCGATGCATTGGACCCGGCCACCACCGACGTCGTCCCGATCGGCATCGCTCGCGACGGCCGGTGGCACGTGCTGAGCGGTCCACCCGCTCTGCCGTCGGAAACCGGCCGCATGCCTGAGATCGGGAACACGGACGGCTCGATCGCGCGCCTCGCGAGCGACGAGGGCCAACCGTCGCTGGTGCACGCCGATGGTTCGCGCACCGAGGTCGACGTCGTGTTCCCCGGGCTGCACGGCCCGCGTGGCGAAGACGGCGCGGTGCAGGGGCTGTTGGAGCTCGCGGGGGTGCCCTACGTCGGTGCCGGCGTGCTCGGGAGTGCCCTTGGCATGGACAAGGCGGTCCAGAAGACCCTCTGGCAGGCGGCGGGGCTGCCGGTCGTGCCATGGATGACGATCGCCGAACCGGAATGGCGCGACGACCCCGAGGGCGTGACCGCTCGCGCGCTGGCCCTCGGGCTGCCGGTCTTCACGAAGCCAGCGTCGCTCGGATCGTCGGTCGGCATCACGAAGGTGACCGATGCCGACGCGATCGGCCACGGGCTCGAAACGGCCTTCCGGTTCGAACGCAAGGCGCTCGTGGAGCGGGGGATCGAGTCCGTTCGCGAGATCGAGTGCGCGGTGCTCGGCAACGACGACCCGGTAGCGTCGGTGTGCGGCGAGGTCGTGCCGCGCGGCCACGCCTTCTACGACTACGACGCGAAGTACCTCGACGAGCACGGCGCCGAGCTGTTGATCCCCGCACCGATCGTCCCCGTGATCGCCGAGCGGATCCAGCAGCTCGCGGTCGCGGCGTTCACGGCGGTGTCGTGCGCCGGTATGGCGCGTGTCGACTTCTTCGTGCGAGACGATGACGTGTGGCTGAACGAGATCAATACGATCCCGGGGTTCACGTCGATCTCGATGTATCCGAAGCTCTGGGAGGCGAGCGGGCTCTCCTACGAGAAGCTCGTGCAACGGCTGCTCGATCTCGCGGTGGAGCGCTTCGAGACCGAGCGCGCGAAAGGTGTCGGCGTGCCCGAGTTGCACGGTGGCGCCGACGCCTGAGCTCGGAACGCTACAGGTGGACGACGGGACAGGTGAGGGTGCGGGTGATGCCCTCGACCGACTGGATCCGGGCGACGACGAGCTTGCCGAGGTCGTCCACGGTCTCCGCTTCGGCACGCACGATCACGTCGTAGGGACCGGTCACGTCTTCGGCCTCGGTCACGCCTGTGACGGAACGAACCTCCGCCGCCACGGCCGCGGCCTTGCCCACCTCCGTCTGGATCAGGATGTACGCGTTCACCATCGTGCCGGGCCTCCTCGCCGTGGACGGGGCTCATGCTACGGCCCGGGCGCGAGCGCGCGCAACGCCGCATCATGGTGCCGACCGACCGGGAGAGGAACGTGTTCCGAGACCGTCGTGACGCGGGTGACCAGCTCGCCGAGGCGCTCGTCGACGCCGTGTCACCGCCCGCCGTCGCACTCGGGATCCCGCGTGGCGGTGTCGTCGTCGCGGCGCGAGTGGCCGAGCGCCTCGGGTGGCCGCTCGGGATCGTCGTGACGAAGAAGCTCGGCGCGCCGGGCAACCCTGAGCTCGGCGTGGGAGCCGTCGCGCCGGGCGTCCGCGTGCTCGAGCTCGACGTGATCGCTGCGCTCGGGATACGCGAGACGTGGATCGACGGCGAGTCCGCACGCGTCGAAGAGGAGGTCCGTCGCAGGGCCGATGCGTTCTCGGCGAGCGTGCCGATCGACGGGAGCACCGGCGTCGTGATCGACGACGGCGTTGCGACCGGCAGCACCGCACGGGCGGCAGGGTTGTGGGCGCGGCGAGCCGGCGCGAGTCGGACGGTCCTCGCGGTGCCGGTCGCGCCCCGCGGCGTCGAGCGCCGGGTCGCCGACGCGTTCGACGCCGTGGTGGCCGTGGACACCCCGCCGGGGTTCCGCGCGGTCGGCCAGTTCTACGACGACTTCGAACAGGTGACCGACGACGAGGTCCGCGCGATCCTCGAGGCCGGTCGCGCGTGAGGTTCCTCGCTGAGCTCACCTCCGGCAAGATCGTGGCGCTCGTGCTGGGTGCAGCATTCGCGGCCCTCGCGGTGCGCTCAGCGATCTCGTGGATCAAGCGCCGGCCACCGCTTCGCGACACACGCGACGAACTGCTCTTCGCAGCGTTCGTCACCGGCCGCGTCGGCACGTGGGCGGTCGCGGCGGCGATGTTCCTCGTGTTCGGTTCGATCTCCGCCGTCGGGCAGCCGTACGTCGACGAGGTGCGAGGGTTCTGGTGGCTGTTCCTCGTGTTCCTGGGGCTCGGCGCGATGCAGTTCGTGGCGGCAGCGTTCCTAGGGTTGCGGGACCGGGCGCACCGTGGCCCGGACGGGGACGAGCCCGGGCCCGGCGCCTGATCCCTACCCGACGGCCTTGATGATCTCCTCTGACAGCTGCGTGAACTGCTGGAGGTGCGCGACGCGCTCGGTCTTCAGTCGCTCGACGATCGAGTTGTATTCCTCCGCCCGGCCCTGGCGCTCATAGAGACGGCGGGGCTGGAGCTTCTCCGGGTCGTCGAGGTCGGGCATCGATGACGCCACCTGGTAGCCGAAGTCGGGGTCTTCGTCGAAGACGATCGTGCCCTCGGCGATCCCCTTGACGCACGCCGACGTGTCGGGGATGCGCAGCTTCTTCGACCGGTCGTCGCCGTCCGGGCCGCCGACGCGACCCGTGTTCAGCAGGTACGTCTCGATCGGGTGCGTCGCGAGCAGTTCGAGCAGTCGGTTGCCCTGCAGTCCGTGCGGCAGCGGGAAGAACGGGTTCGTGCCGGGCACCCGGAGGAACTTGCCCTCTTCCGCGGCGCCTCCTGCGGCCGTGCCCGTCGTCTCGCCGAGCATGAAGAACGCGGCCGCCCGCTCCTGATCGAGCTTCGCGACCGCCGGGATGATGTTCTCGTTGCGGTTGAGGATCAGCAGGTAGTCGACGGGACCGACGTTGCGCGCGTCCTCATATGACATCAGGTCGCGCATCTCGAACACCGCGCGGCCGTTCTTCGTGAAATGCTCGTTGAAGAAGTCCACCTGCCCGTCGTCGTCCTGGTAGACGTTCTCGAGGTAGGTCGTCGGCTTGATCACGGCGCCGTGGATGGATGGCTCGAAGTCCGGATCGAGCCCGAAGGTCTTGGCGAAGCACCCGTTCTCGGTGCCGGAAGCGTGACCGCCTGGCATCAATCCGACGAAATCGTCCTGCACGGGCTTGGAGCCGTTCTGCGTCGTGAAGGTGGTCGTCGTCTTCCCGGTGCCCGACAAGCCGATGATCATGAACACCTTGTCGCCGTCGGCCGTCGGGATGACCTTCAGCCCGGCGTGCAAGGCGAGCCCGCCCTTGCGGTACACGATGTCGTTCCACATGCGCAGACCGCCCTTCTTGGACTCGCCGAAGTAGTCCGAGTTGCAGACGCGCGTCGTGTAGTTGTCGAGGTCGACCGCGATCACGCGGTCGTCGGGGTAGCCGGGCGCGACGAGCCCCGGCGTGTAGATCACCTGCACCTGCGGCTCCGAGCCGTCGGCGCGTTCGAAGTAGAGCTTCTGTTGCATGCCGGCGACGTTCGCGTAGCGCTTCTCCATCACCAGGCGCGCAGGCGTGCGCAGCTCGTCGTCGTTGCCGATGTAACCGTCGATCACGATCACATCGTGTTCGGCGATGTAGGCGTCCTGCATCTTCGCGATCTGGTCGTAATCGGCCCGCGACATCGTCTTGCCGCTGGACTCGCGGTCGACGACGAACGTGGATCCGGCGGATCTCGACAGGACCTTGGTGCGGACGTTCACATTGCCGAACGATGAGATCCGCGCCTCCGGCATCTCCTCGGTGAACGCCCGCAGGGCATCAGGGGTTGGGTTATGGAACTCCTGCGACACGTGGGCCTCCTCGGATACTGCAGACGACGCCGGAGCCGGCGCCCGGTTCGGGAGTGGAGAACGGCGCTCAGTGTATCGAACGGTCCCGAGGTGCCCGGACGGCGGCCCTCCGCCGTGCGACCCACCCCAGCCCCTTGCGTCGCAAGGACAGGCGTCCGAGAACTAGCTCCTTCGGGCCACCGCGGATGGGAGCGCTGGGCGGTCAAGTCGATGCGAGGCCAGGTCGAGGCTACGGAGGGACACGGCTGGCCCGCGTGGCCGGAGGTATGCATGCGCAAGAGCCTCACGTTCGAGGCGGCGAGAACGCTCCATCGACGGCGTGGTCGATCGCTGGTCTTCGCGGCGATCGCCTGCTTCGTCGTCGGCGCCACCGCGTCCATCGCGGTGTCCACGATCTGGGGCGCGGACAGACGTGACGCGGCGGAGATCCGGTTCGGGGACAGCGTCGATCTCCAGCGCGACCGGGTCGACGTCACGATGCGGTCGTATCGCCGGATGGTGATCGTCATGCAGGGGTTCTTCGAGGTGACGGACCCGTCGAGGAGTCAGTTCCTTCGCTTCTCCGAGTCGCTCGATCTACCGTCGCGACCCTCCGTGATCGGGCTGGAGTTCATCGCCCGGCATCGTCGAGGGCCGTCGGGCAGCGTGAGTTATCCCGTGACGATGGTCGCACCGGCCACGGCCGCCCCGACCTTGCTGCACGTGGACGCCGCGTTGGAGCCGAGCGTTCGCACGGCGCTCGAGCAGGCGGGCCAGTCAGGTGGCGTCGTGTTGACGCACCCCGTCACCAACGCCTACCAGCAGTTGCGTCAACAGTTGGTCGCGCCCGTCCACCGCGGGGGACGCTTCGTCGGGTGGGTCGGCGCGACGATCGATCCGACGCGCCTCGCACGAGAGATGATCGGCGTGCCGGATCGCGGCGTGAACGTCGCCGCGCGATGGGCGACCAACGGCGCGACGGTCGGGTCGGTCGCGGGCGAAGGGGTCGACACGAACGCGCCGCACGTGTTCGACACGACGGAGTACACGAGCTTCGAGGGAACACCGTGGACGCTCGACATCTTCGCGACGTCGGCGTTCGCGAACGATGCGTTCGGGCTGCCGTGGGCGCCGTTCGCCGGTGGCATGGTGGCGACCGTGATCGTGTCGCTCGTGCTGTTGCTGCTCGGGCGCTCGCGGGTCGCCGCGCTGGACCTCGCGACCCGGCTGGGGATGGACCTCGCCGCGTCGGAGGCGCGAGCCAAGGCCGTGATGGACAGCGCCGTCGAGGCGATCGTGACGACCGATGCCCTCGGGCACATCGAGTCCGCCAACCCTGCCGCCGAGGCCCTGTTCGGGTGGACCGAGACCGAGCTCGTGGGCCGGCCGGTGGGAGACATCGTGCCGGCGCTCGCGACGGGCGAGAACGGCTGGGGTTTGCGACACGTGAAGTGGGAGGACAAGGAGCACATGATCGAGGCCCGCCGGAAGGACACCACGACGGTGCCGGTGGACGTCTCCCTCGCCTCGACGGCGGTCGGTGGGAACGAGATGTTCACCGTGATCGCCCGCGACGCGACCGTGCGCAAGCTGCACGAAGACCAACTGGAGCACCAGGCGACGCATGACGCCCTCACCGGGCTCGCGAACCGCAAGCTCTTCGACGAGCTTCTGGTGCGCGCCGTGTTCCGCGCGGAACGGTCCCGGCGCGCGCTCGCGGTCCTCTACCTCGACCTCGACGGCTTCAAGGACGTCAACGACGTGTTCGGCCATCAGGCAGGCGACCGGGTGCTGACCGAGACGTCGCGGCGTCTCGAATCGGTGATCCGTCCGGGCGACATCGTCGCGCGACTCGGCGGCGACGAGTTCGTGGTCCTCTGCGAGAACCTCGGTACCCCCGACGACGCCGAGAAGATCGCGACCCGCGTCGTGCAGGCGATCGGCAAGCCCATCCCCGTCGCGGCCGGCGTGGCGACCGTCACCGCCAGTGTCGGTATCGCGATCGGCGCGCTCGGAGAGTCGGCGGCGTCGGTCGTCGCACGGGCGGACGAGGCGATGTATCGAACGAAGCAGGACGGGAAGGCCGGCTACAAGTTCGCCGCAGCCATCATCGGCTGAGGCTCAGCGGCGAGCGGCGCGGACAACCTTGCCCGCCTTGATGCAGCTCGTGCAGGCGTGGATCCGGCGCGGCGCACCATCCACCACCGCGCGGACGCGCTGGACGTTCGGGTCCCAGCGGCGGTTGTTCCGCTTGTGCGAGAACGTCACCGACTTGCCGAACCACGGCTTCTTGCCACAGATGTCACACACGGCTGCCATCGGGCCCAGGCTACCAAACGTCGCAGGTCAGGACGTGATCGCCCGGATGTTGGCCCGCAGATCGTGCGGCGAGATCTGCATCGGGACGGTCTTCACGAGCGTGCCGTCCGCATCGAAGAACAACGTGGCGGGAGGGCTGAACAGACCGTACGAGACGGGGATGTCGTTGCCTGGGTCGAACACGCTCGGGTACGTCACGCCGTAATCGTCCAGGAACTGGATCGCCCCGGACCGGTTGTCCTGGGCGTCGACGCCGATGAAGCGAACCCGGCTCCCCCACGCGCTGTGTGCCCGGACGAGATCAGGTGTCTCCTCCTGGCACGGCGTGCACCAGGAGGCCCAGATGTTGACCAGCACCGGCGTGCCGTGCTGGTTCGCGATCAGCTGGGAGAAGGTCGCGGCATCCATGGTCGGGAGCTCGCTGACTGAGGTCGGCATCGTCGGCGGCGCGGTGGCCGATCCACCGGTGCAGGCGGGAAGGAAACAGAGGAGGGCCGCGAGGACGGCTGCTGCGGCCAGCCGGGGTCGGGTCATGAGGGCATGGTAGAACCGGTGAGCGTGAGGGAACGCCGATGCCGCTGAGCCCCGACGACCCGATCGTTGCGATCGACGGGCGGCTCGCGACCCGCCGTGTGGGCCGGGGCAAGGGCCCCGAGGCTCATCTGGTGCTGGCCGACGCCTTCGGCATCGAGACGGTCGGCCAGCTCTTGCACCACTACCCCCGCCGCTACATCGACCGGTCGCTCGTCTTGCCGATCTCGAAGCTCCGCATCGAGGGCTACGCGACGGTGATCGCGACGGTCCGCAAGGTCGCCAAGCGCCAGACCCGGCGCCGGCAGGCGATGGTGGTCGTCACGATCGGCGACGGCACGGGGTTCCTCGATCTCACCTTCTTCAACCAGCCGTGGGCGGCCAACCTCTACCGCCCGGGTGTCGAGCTGGCCGTGTCGGGCACCGTGCAGCTGTATCGCGGCCGACTGCAGCTCGCGAACCAAGACGTCGAGGTGCTGCGAAGCGACGAGCAAGATCTGGTCCACACCGGCCGCATCACGCCGGTGCACCCGGCGGCCGACGGCATCACCCCTCGCACGATCAGGGAACTCGTGTGGCGTGCGATCGAGCAGCTGCCGCCGTTGGACGATCCGATCCCCGGCGATCTTCGCGCGGGCGAGTCGTTGACCGACCGCGACCAGGCGCTCCGGTGGATCCATTTCCCGAACGACGAGCGGGAGCTCGGCACCGCTCGGGAACGGTTGAAGTTCGACGAGCTGTTCACGCTCGAGCTCGGCGTGGCGTTCCGGCGACGGCGGCTCGAAGCGGAGCGCACCGGTGTCGCGCACGACGCATCCGGCCGGTTGACCGACGCGCTCGCGCGCACCGTGCCGTTCACCCCGACGGACGCGCAACGCGGCTCGATCGACGACGTCGATGCACGCATGGAGGCCCCGCAGCCGATGCATCTATTGCTGCAGGGCGACGTCGGCTCTGGCAAGACCCTCGTCGCGGTGCATGCCTGCCTGGCCGCGATCCAGTCGGGGCACCAGGCCGCGATCATGTCGCCGACGGAGGTGCTCGCCGGGCAACACCTGCGCTCGGTCGGGGCGCTCCTTGACCCGATCGGCGCGAGGCCCTACGTCGACGGCGCCGACCGGGACCCGACCGATCAGGGATCGCTCTTCTCGGAGGGCGCGGGACCGCCCGCGCTGACGTACGCGTTGTTGTCGGGAAGCGTCACGGGCCGGGAGCGCGAACGCATCCTGAAAGGCGCCGCGGACGGGTCGCTGGATCTGCTCGTCGGCACGCACGCGCTGGTGCAAGAGGGCGTGACCTTCGCCGATCTCAGCCTCGCGGTCGTCGACGAGCAGCACCGCTTCGGCTTGCACCAGCGCACCGCGCTCACCCGCAAAGGTGGCGGCGACATCGACGTCTTGATCATGACGGCCACGCCGATCCCGCGAACCCTCGCGTTGACCTATTACGGCGACCTCGACGTTTCGGTGATCGACGAGATGCCCGCGGGCCGTCTGCCGATCCGGACGATCGCGGCTCGCACGGCGGCCGACCGACACACCGCCGAGGCGCTCGTCCGCGATGAGGTCGCCGAGGGCCGGCAGGCGTTCGTCGTGTGCGCCGCGATCGACGAAGGCAACCGGTCGCAGGTGAAGGCCGCGGAGGCCGAGGCCGATCGGCTGCGAGCCGACGTCTTCCCGCATCTCCGCGTTGAGCTCTTGCACGGCCGGATGCGTCCCAAGGAGAAGGAAGCGGTGATGGACCGGTTCCGATCCGGCGGCGCCGACGTGTTGATCTCCACCACGGTGATCGAGGTCGGCGTCGACGTGCCGAACGCCACCGTGATGCTGATCGAGAACGCCGAACGCTTCGGTCTCGCGCAGCTCCACCAGTTGCGGGGCCGGATCGGGCGTGGTTCGTTCCCGTCGACGTGCGTCTTGTTCGATGCCTCGGAGGAAACCAACGAGGAGGCGCGCGCGCGCATCGACGCGATGGTGCGCACGACCGACGGGTTCGAGCTCGCCGACGAGGACCTCCGCCTGCGCGGGGAGGGCACGCTCTTCGACGCTCGCCAGTCCGGCATGCCGGATCTGAAGCTCGCGAGGCTCGCGACCGACGCCCCGTTGATCGCTCGGGCGAGGTCCCGCGCGTTCGCACTGATCGATGAGGATCCGGCGCTCGAGGCACATCCGGAGCTGCTCGCCGAGCTCGAGTCGCGCTTCGCCGCGTCGATCGACTGGCTCTTCCGCTCGTAGCGACCACCGCGTCCGGGACTAGGCTCCGCCCGGTGCGCGTGATCGCCGGAAGTGCTCGCGGGACCCGCCTCGCCCCGGTGCCGCGCGGCACGAGGCCGATCTCGGACATGGCCCGCGAGGGCTTGTTCGCAAGCCTCGGATCGCTCGTCGAGGATGCCCGCTGGCTCGACCTGTTCGCCGGGACGGGCGCGGCCGGGATCGAGGCCCTCTCACGCGGGGCGGATTCGGCCGTCTTCGTCGATCGCTCGCCCGAAGCCGTCTCGGCGATCCGCGACAACCTCGGTCGGACCCGGCTGGAGGCCTCCGGGCGCGTGATACGCGCGGACGTCCGTCGGTGGCTCGCCGAAGGTCCTGCGCGGCAAGTGCCCTTCGATGTGGTCCTGCTCGATCCCCCGTACACGCTCGGGTCGGACCAACTCGGCGAACTCCTGGGTGCGCTCGTCGCGGGATGGCTTGCCCCGGAGGGATGGACCGTCATCGTGACCCGAGGTCATAAGAGCTCTCTGCCTGCGGTTCCGGTACACTGGGCCGTCAGGAGGCAGCTCCGTTATGGGGACAGCCTCCTCATCCAGTACCGGGAGGAGCGATGGGCCTGACCGCCCTGTGTCCGGGAACGTTCGACCCGGTGACCAACGGGCATCTGGACGTCATCGGGCGCGCCGCGAGCATGTTCGACGCGGTCGAGGTGGCGGTCTTGGAGAACCCCTCCAAGGCACCGTTGTTCGCCCTGGACGAGCGGGTCTCGCTGTTGCGCGAAGCGGTGGCCGATCTGGCGAACGTCGGCATCGGCGCGTTCGGCGGACTGCTCGTCGACTACGCGAGGACGCAAGGAGCGCAGGTCATCGTGAAGGGCCTGCGAGCGGTGAGCGACTACGAATACGAGATCCAGATGGCACAGATGAATCAACGGATAGGCGGCATCGAGACGCTGTTCATGGCGACCAGTCCCAAGTGGTCGTTCTTGTCGTCGTCCCTGGTCAAGGAGGTCGCGCGCCTCGGTGGCGACGTGGAGGGGCTCGTCCCGGACCACGTCCGGAAGGCGCTGGTCGACCGGCTGGGGGCGGCCTGATGGACCTGGCGGGCCGCCTCGCTCAGCTGGAGCAGATCGTGCGCGACGCGAAGTCGATGCCGCTGTCGTCATCGGTATTGATCAGCCGCGACGAGGTGCTGGAGATGCTGCACGAGATGCAGGAGTCGCTGCCGGAGGAGATCAAGCAGGCTCGCTGGGTCGTTCGGGACCGCGAGGAGCTCCTCGCGAAGGCGCGCGCCGAGGGCGACCGGATCATCGAGCAGGCCCGCGAAGACCAACGCCGGATGGCGATGAAGGACGCCGTCGCGCAGCGTGCCGAGGAGGAGGCGGCGAGCCTGTTGCAGGAGGCCGGCGACACCACCGCCGACATGCGCCGTGAGGCCGAGGACTACGTCGACGGGAAGCTCGCGCAGTTCGAGATCGCGCTGCGCAAGATCCTGGAAGACGCACAGGGCACGGCTCGATCGCTCGCCAAGACGCTCGACCAGGTCGAGGTCGGACGGGAGCGTCTGCGCTCGCCGATCACGGCGGCCGAGCAGGCGCTGGCGCCGCCCGAGGAAGAGCGGGGTGCAGATCTGTTCGACGGCGAGTCGGACGGAGAGGGGTTCGGTTGATGCCGCTCGCGAGGATCGACGCGCACGACCTGGGCGGACATCCGGGTGCGACCCGGCGCCATGACGTCCTCGGCACGATCGAGGGTCTGGCGACGGAGCTCGTCGCCGTTCCCGACGACGCGCCGCTGGGCGGGTCGCTGCTGCTCGAATCGGTCGTCGAAGGCATCGTCGTGTCCGGCGCGATCACCGGCACATGGAACGTCCGATGCGCACGATGCCTGACCGAGCGCACCCAGCCGTTCTCCGTCGAGGTGAGCGAGCTCTACGTGCCGGCCGGCACGGTCGATGCCGACGACGAGGACGACGACCGCTACGAGCTCACCGATGAGTCGATCGATCTCGACCAGCTCGTCCGCGATGCGGTCGGGGTCGAGATGCCGTTCGCGCCTCTGTGCCGCCCCGATTGCAAGGGCCTGTGCCCGATCTGTGGGGGCGATCGCAACGAGGGCGAATGCCCCGGACACGAAACCGTCGACCCACGGTTCGCGGTCCTTGCGGACCTGTTGCCCGATCTGCCCGACGACCGAGCGTGACGAGGAAGGAACCCGATGGCCGTCCCGAAGAAGAAGCAGAGCAAGACCCGCACCGCGAAGCGGCGTGCCACGTGGAAGGCGCAGCCGACGGCCTACAGCGCGTGTCCGCAATGCAAGCAGCCGAAGCTGCCGCATCGCGTCTGTGGCAACTGTGGCTATTACGCCGGTCGCCAGGCCGTCGAGGTCGAGTAACGAGGTGCAGCACGGGGTGGCGGCGGCGCTCGAGGCCCTGGACGAGGCGCTCGGTGTCGAGTTCGCCGACGAGGCGCTGCGCGAGGCGGCGCTCACGCACCGCTCCTTCGCATTCGAGCAGAGCCTCGACGTGACGAACGAGCGGCTGGAGTTCCTCGGCGACTCCGTCCTCGGGTTGGTCGTCACCGACATGGCCTACCGGTCGTATCCGACGTTGCCGGAGGGGCAGCTCGCGAAGCTTCGTGCCGCCGTCGTGAACATGACGGCGCTCGCGGATGTGGCACGCGGACTGGGGGTCGGCGACCTGGTTCGGCTCGGCAAAGGCGAGGAGCAGTCGGGGGGTCGCGACAAGGCGAGCATCCTGGCCGACGCGCTCGAAGCGATCTTCGGCGCGGTGTACCTCGATCGCGGGCTCGACGTGGCGCGCTCGTTGATCGAGCGGCTGTTCGGCCCGCGGCTCGAGGCCTACGTCCGCGGCGAGGGCGACCGCGACTTCAAGACGATCCTGCAGGAGCTCGCGTCGCAGCGGCTTCGGTCGCTCCCGAGCTATGAGGTCGCCGAGCAGGGACCCGATCACCAGAAGGAGTTCACCGCCACGGTGTCGGTGGCGGGGGAGCGGCTCGGCACGGGCGCGGGTCGCACGAAGAAGGAAGCCGAGCAACACGCCGCACGCGAGGCGTACGAGCGCCTGCGCCGGCGCAGCACCGGGGAGACACCCTAGGAGGGGCTGGCGAGATGGAGCTTCCCGAAGTCGAGGTGATGCGCCGCGACCTGGATCGCGACGTCGTCGGCAAGAAGGTCAAGAGCGCCGAGGTCAAGGGCTCCAAGAACGCGATGCGCGCGATCCGCCGCCACAAGACGCGGAAGGATTTCACCTCGCGCCTGGCCGGCCACAAGATCACGAAGGCAGAGCGCCGCGGCAAGTACATCCTGTTGCACCTCGACGACGGAGACATCTGGGTCGCCCACTTCGGCATGAGCGGCCGGTTCCAGCGCGGGAACGGGCGCGTTGCTCTCGAGCCGCACACACACGCGATCGTGACCTTCCAGCAGGGCGGCGATCTGCGCTTCATCGACCCGCGGACCTTCGGCGAGCTGTTCGTCGTCGCCCCGGACGAGATGGGCAAGGTCAAGGACCTGCAGCACATCGCCATCGATCCGCTCGACCAGGTCTTCACGTGGCCCGCCTTCCAGTACCTGCTCGCCGAGAAGGCGGCGAAGATGAAGCAGCTGCTGATGGATCAGAAGTTCATCAGCGGACTCGGGAACATCTATTCCGATGAGGTGCTGTTCGGGGCGGGGCTCCGGTACGACCGGATGAGCAACACGCTGTCGTCACAGGAAGTGCGGCGTCTCTACCGCGCGATCCAAGAAGTGCTGCAAGAGGCGATCAAGCTGCGCGGCACCACGCTCGAGGACGAGGCGTACCTCGACCTGTTCGGTGAGCCCGGGGCCTACCAGCAAGAGCTGAAGGTCTACGGGCGGGCCGGCTTGCCGTGCCGTCGCTGCCGGACCCCGATCCAGGTGGTGAAGATCTCTCAGCGGAGCTCGTTCTTCTGCCCGCAGTGCCAGAGCTGAGGAGAGCACGGTGGGAAGCGGGAACCAGTACACGCTGTCCGTGATCGGTCATTTCTCGGTGAAGAAGGTCGTGCAGGAGGCGGCCAAGGCGTTCGTCGCCGCAGGGTACGGCGCCGCCGCCGACTTCCGTATCCGGCGCCCGAAGGGACCGCTCGACTGATCGCTCGTCGCCGGGTCGTGGTCCGAGGACGGGTGCAGGGCGTGTTCTTCCGCGCGACGTGCGCGCGTGAAGCTGCCGCGGCCGGCGTCGCCGGATGGGTGCGCAACGCCGGCGATGGCAGCGTCGAGGCGGTGTTCGAGGGCGATGCCGCTGCGGTGGAAGCGATGACGGCGTGGTGCCGGCGAGGGCCGAGTGGGGCGTTCGTCGAGAGCGTCGACGTGTTCGACGAGGCACCCGAAGGCCTTCCGGGGTTCGCGATCACCCGCTAGACGCTCGCCGCGACCAGGGCGGATAGTGGGTTCCGCGGTCTTCCCCTGTGGAGAATCACATGCCTGTTAGCATCCGCGCGATGTTCCTGCGCTCGATCACGATCCGCGGGTTCAGGTCGTTCGCGGACAAGACGGTCCTGGAGTTCGTCCCCGGCGTGTCCGTGATCGTCGGACCGAACGGTTCGGGCAAGTCCAACCTCGTCGACGCGATCAGCTGGGCGCTCGGCGAGCAGGGCGCCAGGGCGCTGCGCGGTGGACAGATGGCCGACGTGATCTTCGCGGGCACGCCGTCACGTCCCGCGCTCGGGATGGCCGAGGTCAAGCTCGTGATCGACAACACGGCCGGCAAGATCCCGGTGCCGATGACCGAGATCGAGATCAGCCGCACGATCTTCCGTAGCGGCGAGTCCGAGTACCGGATCGGCGGACAGCTCGTGCGCCTGCTCGATGTCCAGGAGCTGCTGTCCGAGTCGGGCATCGGCCGGGCGCTGCACACCGTGGTCGGGCAGGGCCAGCTCGAGGAGGTCTTGCTCGCGAGGCCCGAGGACCGCCGGAAGTACATCGAGGAAGCCGCCGGGGTCGCGAAACACCGCCGCCGGAAGGAACGCGCCGAGCGCAAGCTCGCCGGACTCGACCAGGATCTGCTGCGGCTCGGCGACGTCTTGACGGAGCTGAAGCGGCAGCTGAAGCCGTTGCAGCAACAGGCGGAGTCCGCGAAGCGGCACGAGCAGCTCACGCAGCAGGCCGACGAGCTCGCCCGCACGCTCGCGGGCGCGCGCTTGCGCGCGCTGATGCGCGAGCGAGAGCGCCGCGCGGGCGGGTGGGACGCCGGGATCGAGGAACGGCGCGCGGCGCGCGAACGATTGGACGCGCTCGACGGTGACGTGCTGTCAGCCGCCGATGCCCGTGCGGAGGCGACGCGGGCTCTCGCGGATGCCGAGCAGGCGTTCCGGGGCGCATCGGTGGACCGCGAGGAGGCCGAGACCACATACCGGCGGGCGGTGGATCGCGAGACCGAGGCGCGCCAGGCGCTCGCCGGCGAGGCGACCCGCGCGGCGCGGATGGACACGGTCCGGACAGAGCTGGACCGCTTGGAGACGAAGGCCGGCTCGGTCCTCATCGAACTCGAGACCGTCGAGTCCGAGCTCGAAGGCGCAGAGGCCGCGTACCGCCAGGCGGAAGACGATCGCCATCAGATCGAGGAGCGCCGGCGCCGGATCGGCGAGGAGGCCGCCGGCCGCCGCGCGGAGGCCGAGGCGATCGGTCGCACCCTCGAGACCGCGGCGTTGGAACGCGGCCGGTTGGAGCGTGCGCTGGCGGAGGTCCGCGAGCGCATCGCCGCCGTCGACTCGGAGCGGACGGCGACGGAGAACGACATCGAGCAGATGGATGGGCAGATCGCTCCGCTGTCGGAGCGCCGCACGCAGCTCGAGGACGAGCGGCGCGCGCTCGTCGACCGGATCGAGGAGCTGACCGAGGCGCGCCTGCGGATGCAAGCGCGCAAGGATCTGCTCGACGCGCGCCGTCGTGACATCGAGGAGACGCCCGGCTCGCGCTTCCTGTCGACCCATGCGGGGCGCGCCGTCGGGTTGCTCCGCGACCTCGTGCGTGTCGAGCGTGGGCTCGAGCGCGCGCTCGCCGCGGCGCTCGGTCCGCTCGCCGACGCCGTCGTCTACGACGACGGCGACCGAGCGCTCGCCGATGCGCCCGGTGGCGACGGCGCGATCCTCGCCATCGCCGCCGGCGGCCCGGTGCCGCTCGGCCTCGCGGGGGAGCGCAAACTGCTGGCCGAGGTCGAGGCCGAACCGGCGGCACGCGGCATCGTGTCGACGGTCCTACGCGACGTGTACCTCGTCGATGGGGTCGAGGAGGCTGCGCGCAAGCAGACGGAGCATCCCGACGCGTCGTTCGTGACGCCCGAGGGCCTCCTCGTCGGCCCGGCCGTGATCCACACCGCGAAGGAGGCCGACGCCCGACTCCGAGAGATCGTCGCCGAGCTGAACGTCGTCGCGCATGACCTCGCCGCGACCGAGCAGCAGCTGCGCCCCCGCGCAGCGCGCTTGGACGAGATCGCGGGCGAGATCGGGTTCCTGCATGAGCAGATCGAGGCGGCCGACGCCGACATCACGGACGCCGCGGAACGGCTCACCGTCGCCGAACGAGAGCTCGCGGCGATGCACAAAGAGGAGGAGTTGCTCGCCCAACGCGTGGCTGCCCTCGTTGAGTCGAGCGCCACCGCGCAGCAGCGGCTCACCGCGATGGGACCCAACACGGAGCTCGAGCTGCCGGAGCTGCCGCCATTGCCGCAGGCGCCCGTGCATGCGCGGGTCGCCGTCGAGACGCTCCGTCGCGAGCGTGCCGACCTGGATCATCGCGTCTTCGAGCTGCGGCAGGAGCGCGATGCGCTTGCCGCGCACGACCCGGTGCGGCTGCGCGAAGACCTCGCCGCCGCGGAGGAAGCACGGACGCGCGCGGAAGCCGGCGTCGCGTCGGCCGACGCCGCCTTCACGGCGGCGACCGACGAGCGGGAGCGCGCCGCGATCGCCGAGCGCGAGGCGGCCGAGCGCGAGGCGGCGGTGAACAAGGCGTGGCGCGACGCATCGACGGAACTCGACGTGTTGCGGCAGCGGTACGAGGAGGACGACCGGACGCGCGGCGACATCGAACGACGGATCGCGGAGGCGGAACGCCTGCTGCGCGACGGCTTCCAGGCCGATCCCGCCGAGATCGTGGCGAGCCTCACGGACGAGGAAACCGTCGAGACGATCGAGAAACGCCAGGAGCTCGTGCAACGCCGGCTGGCGCTGCTCGGCCGGGTGAACCTGCTCGCGACCGGGGAGCTCGAGTCGATGCAGGAGCGGTACGACTTCATGCATCGGGAGCTCGACGACGTGCGGAAGGCCCGTCGCGACCTGCTTGAGGTGATCGCCGAGGTCGACCGGCAGATCACCGAGACGTTCACGTCGGCGTACCGCGACGTGTCGCTACAGTTCGAGCGGCTCGTCGGTGAGCTCTTCCCCGGCGGCGAGGGCCGCCTCGTGTTGACCGACCCGGCGAACCCGCTCGAGTCCGGCATCGAGATCGAGGCGAGCCCGGGGCGTAAGCGCGTGAAGCGGATCTCGCTGTTGTCCGGTGGAGAGCGTTCGCTCACGGCGCTCGCGTTCCTGTTCGCGATCTTCACGGCGAGGCCGTCGCCGTTCTACCTGATGGACGAGGTGGAGCCGGCCCTCGACGATGTCAACCTCCACCGGTTCCTGCGGCTGATCCACGGGTTCGCTGCCGCCTCGCAGGTGCTGATCGTCACGCACCAGAAGCGGACGATGGAGATCGCGGGCATGCTGTACGGCATCTCGCTGAACACCGACGGCACCACCAAGGTGGTCGCCCAGCGCCTCGAGGAGCAGGCCGAGGGCGGTCGCCCGGAGCTCCCGGCCGCGGCCGAAGCGCTCGCCACGCCTCCGGTAGGCTGACCGCTCGTGTCCCCCGCGATCTGGTTCGCCGTCATCGTCGTCGTGGTGGTCCTCCTCGCCGCGCTCGTCGTGGCTCGGGGGCGGCGGCCGGCCCGTGAGGTGCCGCGAGGTGCGACCCGCGAGGCCCCGACCGGAGCGACCGGGGGCGCCTTCTCATCGGCGGGTCTCGGCGCACGTGTCAGATCCGCGTTCACGACCTCGTCGGACGGCGATGCCTGGGCGCGACTCGAGGAGATCTTGCTGAAGGCGGACGTCGGTCCGCGCGCCACGGCCGACATCACCCAACGGATCCGGGCTCAATTCTCGGCGAACGATGATCCGGCCGAGGCGCTTCGAGCGGAGATCGTGTCGATCCTCGGACCCGAGCGACCCGTCGCCGTGCGCGCGGACGAGCTCGACGTGATCCTCGTGGTCGGCGTGAACGGGTCGGGCAAGACCACGACGATCGGCAAGCTCGCCGCGTTGCTCGCCGAGGACGGCACGCGCGTGAGCGT
>JBKPRM010000091.1:0-3446 GCA_046734555.1 Actinomycetota bacterium
CTTCGCGGCCGAGTGACGGTTACGTGCGCAGCCTGATGCCCTCCGGGTCGAACAGGGGTTGTTCTGCGACCCGCCCGTGGAGTGTGCGGTCGAAGTACCGGACGTCGACCTCGTCGCCGGGCGCCAGCTCCCGTGGAAGCACGGCGTAGGCGATGCTCCGCTCGATGGTCGCGCCCCAGCCGGCGCTGGTGACGAACCCGACCGGCTCGCCATCGACCTCGACGGGCTCCGCGCCCATCGCGACCTGCTCGTCGTCGAACACGAGGCAACCGAGGACGCGCGCAGCCGGCGGACGAGTGCCGAGCGCGTCTGCGCCGATGAAATCGCGGTCGGTGGTGCGCACCGTGAACCCGAGTCCGACGTCGTCGGGTGCGTCCGCGAGGGAGATGTCCGCTCCCCACGCTCGATAGCCCTTCTCGAGCCGGAGGGTCCCGAGCGCCGCCCGCCCTGCCGCGATGACTCCGAAGGGTTGCCCGGCGCGCCACAACGCGCTCCAGAGGTGGAGCCCTTCGGCGGCATCGGTCGTGAGCTCCCAGCCGAGCTCGCCGGCGTGGGAGAAGCGCACCGCTTCGACGGGGACCCCCGCAACCGTGATGCGTTGCGCCGACAGGTACGGGAACGCCTCGTTCGACAGGTCGGCGTCGGCGAGGGTCGCCAGAACGTCCCGCGCCGTCGGTCCCCAGATCGCGGCACACGCGCGCCGGTCCGTCACGACATCGACCTCGACGTCTGCGGCAGCGTGCGAGCGGAGCCACGCCGCGTCCCGCGGCGAGTTGCCGCCGATCACGAAGCGGTCGTCATCGAACCGTGACACGGTGACGTCGGAGATCACGCCGCCATGCTCGTTCAGCATCACCGAGTACGTGACGGCGCCGCGCGGACGATCCACCCGACCCGCGACCACCCGGTGCAGGAGTCGCTCGGCGCCGGCGCCGCGGACCTCGATCCGGGTCAGCGGGGTCATGTCGAACAGACCGCCCTGGTCGCGCACCGCGCTGTGCTCGGCCACGGCGATCGGGGACCAGTGTCGTGACGACCACGCATCACGCTTCGGGACGCCGTTCAGGAGCCGGGCGTTGGCCTCGTACCACTGCGGACGCTCCCACGTGGCGACGTCGACGAAGGCTGCGCCCAGCGCTCGTTGCGCTTCCACGAACGAACTCGCCCGGACGTCGCGAGCCGAGTGATGGGGCTCGGCGGGGTGATGCGCCAGGTAGACGTCGGTGTACTGGTCGGCGGAGCGGGCCTCGACGAACGACGGCTCGAGCTCCCGGTCGTCGAAGCGGGCGAGGTCGGCCGGGGTGACGTCGATCGCGGGGTCGCGGTCGGTCAGGAGGTCGGCGACGATCTGCGCGACGCCGACCGAATGCGTGACCCACACCGACTCCGCGACCCAGAACCCGGAGAGGTCCGGATGCTCGCCGATCAACGGGAAACCGTCCGGCGTGAACCCGAAGACGCCGTTGAACCTGCGCTCGAGGGTCGCGCCGCGAAGCGTCGGCATGAACCGGCAGGTGAGCTCCCACGCCTCGGCGAAGTCTCGCTCGGTGAAGTCGAATGCCAGGCTGCGCTCGCGGTTGCGCGGATGTTCGTCGAGTTCGGCAGGGGGGATCGGCAGCACCGCGTGATGGAACGAGCCGACGCCGACCCGGTCGCCGTGGTCGCGGTAATACACGCCGATGTCGTGATGGCGGATGATCGGGCGCATCGCCTCGCGGCCGGTGGCGTCGGCGAGTTCCGGGATCGGCGACGTGACCGCGTACTGGTGCTCGGTCGGAAGCATCGGCAGCGTGAGACCGACGGTCGCGGCGAGGGCGGGACCCCACACACCTGCGCAGCACACGACGACGTCGGCGGCGATCTCGTCGCCCTCGCTGGTGCGGACGCCGCGCACGGCGCCGCGGTCGGTGAGGATCTGCGTGACCTTCGTCTCGCCGACGAAGGTCGCGCCGCCTTCGGCGGCGCGACCCGCCTGCGCCTCGACGGCTCGCAGCGCGGCCGCGAGCCCCTCGTCGCTCGTGGCGTACGCGCCGAGCAGCCCGTCGCGTTCGATCGTCGGCCACAGCGAGATCGCCTCGTCGGGGTCGATCATGCGGCCGCGCCAGCCGAAGGAGCGGGCGGCACCCCACCGCCGCCAGAGCTCCGCCAGCCGTTCCTCGGTGTAGGCCACCTCGAGCGTCCCGACCGGCAGCAGCGCCGGACCATCGTCGGTCGACAACGTCGCGAACTTCCGTACGGTGGCGTCGGCGGTCTCGGTCATGAACCGCGAGACGCTCGTGCGGCTGATGAGTCCCGGCGCATGCGACGACGAGCCGCCGGTCGCGAACAGCGGGCCCTTGTCGATGACCGTGACATCGTGCTCGCCACGCTGGACGAGCTCGTCGGCCGTCGCGGCGCCGACCACGCCGGCGCCGACGATCACGATCTTCCGTGACGCCATCGCTAGGTCTCCTGCAGCACCCGCTGGGCGATCGCGCGTGCTTCCTCGAGCCGATCGCGGTCGACGAACACCTGCGACTCCCGCTCGAGGAAGGCCAGGAACCCCGCGTTCGGTGGCTTCTCCCACCACACGATCCCCGCCTCATCGAGCAGATCGCCGATCTGCAGGGCGTGTGCGGGCGTGCATGAGCACAGGTGCACCGTCCGGACATCCTGCGGCACATCCCACACGCGCGGCATCCGGCGACGATATCGCCCGGGCGCCGCTCGCCGCTACGCCTTGATGCGCTCCCGCTTCGGGTCGTACATCGGCTCGAGGGACACCTTCACCGGATAGCGCTCGCCCACGATGTCGGCTTCCCAGGAGCCGCTCAGCAGGAAGTCGTCGGTGATGTCCTCGTGGCGCTCGATCATCGCGAGGCCGACCGAGCCGCCGAGCGTGTGCCCATACGCACCGTTGCGCACCTCGCCGACGTGCTCGCCGTCCCGGTACAGCTGTTCGTCCGCGTAGAGCAGCGGCTCGGGATCGGTCACCAGGACCTGCACCATGCGCGAGGTTCGGATCCCCGAGTCGCGCTGCTTCACGAGCGCCTCCTTCCCGATGAAGCCGCTCGGCTTGTCCCAGGCAACGGTGAAGTCGATGCCCGCATCGATCAGCGTGTCGCCGTTGTCGATGTCGATCGCGTAGTCCCGGTACGCCTTCTCGTGGCGCAATGAGTTCAAGGCCAGCAGCCCGGCGTGTCGCAGCCCGAGGTCCTCACCCGCTGCGAGCAGCGAGTCGTAGACGGTCACCGCTTGATCGCTCGGCACGTGCAGCTCCCACCCGAGCTCGCCGAGGTACGTCACGCGGATCGCGTACGCGAGGCCCATCCCGACCTCGATCGGCTTCGCGCGCATGTACGGGAACGCCTCGTTCGACAGGTCGGCCGTGGTGAGGCGCGACAGCAGCTCCCGCGACCGTGGACCCTGCACCGTGAGCAGCATCCGCGAGCTGGTCATGTCGGTGA
>JBKPRM010000092.1:0-6478 GCA_046734555.1 Actinomycetota bacterium
GGTCAGCTCCACCTCTTGGAGCCCGTATCGGTACAACACATCGGTGGAAACCCAGATCACCTCGTCGGTGTCGGGACCGGGCGGCTCCGGGCCGGAGTACGCCTTCGCGAAGGGCGGCGACATGAACGTCGGCACGCCCTCGTCCCTCGCCAGGCGCTGGTCGATGAAGTCGAGCACGCCGGCCTCGGATGCGCTCGGGACACCGAGGGCACCGGGCAGCACCTCGTCGAGCAATCCGCCGATCACCGCGGCCTCGTTCGCGGTGAAGAAACGCAGCACGCCTGCGGGTTGCGGCGAGACGGCGGGTGAGGGCGATCCCTCGTAGGTGGCCGGCGCCTCCGTCTCGGTGTTGCACGCATCGAGTAACACCGGCGCGACGACGGCGGCCGCACCGGCCGAACGGATGAACGTGCGCCGCGAGACCCTCCCGGTCTTCGCCTCGGCCATGTGCCAGCAGCCCTCCACGCCGCACCCGACGGAACGGCGACGGAAGCGCTACCCACGGACCTCGGTTCCATGCGCGGCCCGTTTGAACGGTTGGTCGCTCGGGTAGCGGTTCTGACGGTTCGTCGTCGAAGGGCAGACACACCCCATGGGTCGAAGGGCGCGCGTCGTCGAGGGTTCCCTCGTCATCGCAACCGCGCTCACCGCACTTACCGCAGCGTGCTCGGGACCGGGCGACACGCTTGCACCGGCGGGGCCCGGCGCGCACCGGATCGACTGGCTCTGGTGGACGATGTTCGCGATCGCCGCGTTCGTGTTCCTGGTCGTGATCGGGCTCCTGAGCTACGGGCTCCTCCGGCGGCGCGGGCAGACCGGGGACGATCCCGACCTCGAGGATCGCGGCGGGATCGGCACCGTGTTGCTCGGGGGTGTCGCGTTCCCGATCGTGGTCCTGGTCGCCCTATTCGTGGTCACGCTCGTCGCGCTCGAGGCGCAAGCCCGCGAGGACGAAGGCCCGCACCCGGTGGCGGTCGACGTGATCGCGCACCAATGGTGGTGGGAGTTCCGGTACCCGAATCTCGGCGTCACGACGGCGAACGAGTTGCACGTCCCGACCGGCCAGCCGGTGTTGCTTCGCGTGACGAGCGACGGCGTGATCCACAGCCTGTGGGTCCCTCGGTTGCAGCGCAAGCTCGACGCGGTGCCCGGGCAGACGAGCGTCGTGACGCTGCAGGCCGACGCCGACGGCACCTACCTCGGCGAATGCGCCGAGTACTGCGGTCTCCAGCACGCAAACATGCGGTTCGACGTCGTGGCCCAGCCGAGCAACGACTTCGACGGGTGGGTCACGAGCCAGCAGCAGGTCGCGGCGAAGCCCACCGACCCGATGGTCGAGCAGGGAGAGCAGCTGTTCCTCGGGTCGTCGTGCGTCTACTGCCACACGATCAGCGGGACGAACGCGACCGGCGCCATCGGCCCCGACCTGAGCCACGTCGCCAGCCGCACGACGCTTGCCGCCGGCACGATCCCGAACACCGCCGAGGACCTCGCGCGCTGGATCGCCGACCCGCAGTCGGTCAAGCCCGGGACGCAGATGCCGGGCACCGACCTGACCCCGCAGGAGATGCGGGAGCTGGTCGCCTACCTCGAGAGTCTCGCCTGATGGCCGCGACCGACGTCGAGGCACGCCTCGAGGAGATCTGGCACGAAGAACCGGGACCGGTCTCGTTCTTCTCGACCGTCGACCACAAGCGGATCGGGAAGCGCTACATCGTCACGGGGTTCACGTTCTTCGTGCTTGGCGGGATCGAGGCGGCGCTCATGCGCTGGCAACTCGCACGGCCGGACGCCACAGCGCTCTCGCCGGAGACCTACAACCAGCTGTTCAGCATGCACGGGACGACGATGATCTTCCTGTTCATCACGCCGTTGTTCTCTGGCTTGTCGAACTACCTCGTGCCGCTGATGCTCGGCTCACGCGACATGGCGTTCCCCCGGTTGAACGCGTTCAGCTACTGGGTCTTCCTGCTCGCCGGCTTGTTCCTCTACTCCGGGTTCCTCTACGGGGCGGTGCCGAACGGCGGGTGGTTCGCCTACCCGCCGCTGACGGCATCGTTCGATCCCGGATCGCACATGGACGTGTGGAGCCTCGGGCTGATCTTCCTGTCGATCTCGACGACGGCGGGCGGGATCAACCTGATCGTCACCATCCTGAAGCTCCGCGCGCCGGGCATGTCGCTCGCACGGATGCCGCTGTTCGTATGGGCCGTGTTCGTCACGTCGTGGATGATGGTGTTCGCGCTGCCGCCGCTCACGCTCGCGAACATCTTCCTGGAGCTCGACCGGAACCTCGGCATGCGCTTCTACGACCCGTCCGGCGGCGGGAACCCGTTGTTGTGGCAGCACCTGTTCTGGCTGTTCGGTCACCCCGACGTGTACATCATCTTCCTGCCCGCCGTCGGGATCGTGTCGATGGTCATCCCGACGTTCGCGCGACGGCCGATCGTCGGGTACACCTACGTGGCGCTCGCGACGGTGCTGACCGGGATCATCGGGTTCGGCGTGTGGGTGCATCACATGTTCGCGACGGGACTGCCGGAGCTCGGGCTCACGTTCTTCGCCGCGGCGAGCATGATCATCACGATCCCGAGCGGCATCCAGGTGTTTGCGTGGGTCACGACGATCGTGCGCGGGCGGCCCGTGTTCCGCACGCCGTTCCTGTTCGCGGTCGGATTCATCGTCGTGTTCGTGATCGGCGGCGTGACCGGCGTGATGTTCGCGAGCGTGCCGTTCGATCAGGGCATCACCGACTCCTACTTCGTCGTCGCGCACTTCCACTACGTGTTGTTCGGCGGCGCGGTCTTCCCGATGTTCGCGGGCTTGCATCACTGGTTCCCGAAGATCACCGGACGGATGTACTCCGAGGCCCTGGGGAAGCTGACCTTCTGGCTCGTGTTCGTCGGGTTCAATGTCACCTTCTTCCCGATGCACGTGATGGGACTCCTCGGGATGCCGCGGCGCATATACACCTATCCCGCGGACCTGGGGGTGAGCGGTCTCAACCTCGCCTCGAGCATCGGCGCGGCCGTGCTGACGGTGGGCGTGTTCGTCTTCCTGGTGAACGCGGTGCGGAGCCTCGTCGCCGGTGAGCGCGCGCCGGCGGACCCGTGGGGCGCCGGGACGCTCGAGTGGGCGACCTCGTCGCCGCCGCCGGACTACGACTTCGCGACGATCCCCGACGTTCGCGGGCGCGACCCGCTGTGGGCGCAGCCGTCGCTCGCGAGCGACCTGGCGCTCGCCGAGCGAAAGGCGACGCTCGGCACCACCGTCATGGACGCGGACGTGGAGGAGGAGATCCCGATGCCGGAGAGCTCGATCCTGCCGCTCCTGCTCGCGCTGTCGCTCGCCACCGTGTTCGTGACGCTGTTGATCGGGGTCCCCGTCGGCACGGCGCTCACGGTCGTCGTCGCCACGGCGCTGATCGGGGCGTGGAGCTGGCGGCTCGGAGGGGTCGCGACGTGAGCGCCGCCACCGTCGAGGTTCGCGGCGCCCGCTCGACCGGCTGGTGGGGCATGGTGCTGTTCATCGTGGCCGAGCTCGCACTCTTCGGCTCGGCGCTCGCCGCCTACTTCTTCCTGCGGTTCCACTCGCCCGAGTGGCCTCCGCCCGGCATCGAGGAGCCCGATCTGACGCTCGGCGGGCTCGCGACGGTGCTCCTGCTCGCGAGCAGCGTGCCGATGCTGTGGGCCGAGCGCTCGATCGCCCGCGGTCGGGTCGGGCAGCTCCGCCTCGGGATCGCGATCGCGGTGATCCTGGCGCTGGCGTTCCTCTCGATCCAGGCGTGGGAGTACGCCGACGCGACGTTCACCTACCGTGACAGCGCGTACGGGTCCTTGTTCTTCACGATCACGAGCCTGCACGCCCTGCACCTGATCGGCGGGATCGCGATCGCGTTGTTCCTCGAGGCGCGATCCTTCGCGGGGCACTTCGACGGGGATCGCCACCTCCCCGTGCAGACGGGCGCGCTGTACTGGCATTTCGTCGACCTCGTGTGGATCGCGATCTTCGTCTCGCTGTACGTCTCACCGAGGATCTGAGCCGATGGGTGAACGAAGCGTCGATCCGCCCAGAACCGATGGACACCGTGGGGAGTTCGCCGCCGCGTGGTTCGGTCTGCTCGGTGGCGCGGTCGCGTGGGCGGCGCAACTCGTGCTGAGCGACGCCTTCGCCGAGGTGGGATGCCAGGCCGGAGGGTTCGGCGGGATCTCGGTCGTCTTGCTCGCGATCACCATCGCGGCGGCTGCGATCGCCATCGCCGCGCTCGTCGTGTCGCTCCTGCAGCTCCGACGTCTCCGAGACGAGGATGATCAAGCGGCGGGCATCGAGCGCGCTCGGTTCATGGCCACGTCGGGGTCCACCGCGAGCGCCATCTTCCTCCTGCTGATCGTGGTGGGCGGGGTCCTGCCGCACCTGTTCCTCGCGACGTGCGACGTCTGATGCTCGCCGACGCCCTGTCGATCCTCGCCGCCGCCGCGCTGTTCGGCTCGGTCGCCGCGCTGTACCTCCAAGGCGTCGGGGCCCGGAGACGACGGGGGCTGCGGCGGCCATCTCGGCGATCGGTCGGCGCCACCATCTGTGGACTCGCGATCGCGGCGCTCGCCGTGAGCGGGCCCGCCGACTCCCTCGCGGATCAGCTCTTCTGGGTACACATGATCCAGCATCTCGTCCTCGTATCCCTCGCTGCACCACTGATCGTCCTCGGCGATCCGTTCCTCACGATCGACGAGATCTCGCCCGACGCCTGGCGCCGTGCTGGGGGTCGTGCGAGCGGCAGTCTCTGGGGATCAACAGCCCGCGCACGCCGGACCGCCGTCGTCGCGTGGGTGGCATGGACCGTCGTTCTGCTCGGGTGGCACGCGCCGCTCGCGTTCGATGCAGCCCTCCGTGCGAACCGGCTCCACGCGCTCGAACACCTGACGTTGTTGGTGAGCGCCGTGGGGTTCTGGTGGCCGATCCTGCTGCCGGGCCCGCGCGCGCGGATCGGGCCCCCCGCGGCGATCGCCGGAGTGGTCGGGGCAAGCATGATCATGGCCATGCTGGGCGCAGCGCTCGTGTTCTCGCCGACGATCTGGTACCCGTCCTACCGGACGGCGGAGCTCGCTCGTGGCATCTCGCCGCTCACCGATCAACAGCTCGCGGGCTCGATCATGTGGGTGCCGGCGGGACTCCTCTACCTGGGCGTCGCGGCGTGGCTCTTCGTCTCATGGGTCGATGACGCGGAGCCTCCCGCGAGGGGATCGGCGACGAAGTGCCCCCGCCCCCCGACGCGGGTCGGGGGGCGGGGGCGCCGCGCCGTGGGCTGAGGTGGCGCGACGGTTGGATCGGTTTCGTGGCGCAGCCGGAAGGCTCGCCCGCGAACGCTCAGGCGCTACCCCGGGCAGACCGGTCGAAACGGCCCGGATCCGATCTTCCGCGATCTGCCAACCGTTGCGAGCGAGCGGAACGAAGCGAAGGCGACACGCATGAGCTCCGTGATCCCAACATCGCCGCCCGGTCGGCGATCGTGGGTTCGGTGTATGAAGGAGACCATGAGCGACCTACCGGCGGAGGCGGCGGATCTCTTCCGGATCGAGCCCGAGCGCTTCATCGCGGAGCGTGATGCGCTCGTGCAACGTCTCCGCGACGGCGGCCGCGACACGGACGCCGAAACGGTCAAGCGCTTGCGGAAACCAACCTCGGTCGTCTGGGCTTTGAACCAGCTCTCGACGCGCGACCGAGAAGGATTGGACGGCCTGTTCGAGGCCGGGCGGGAGGTGCGCGCGGCCCAACAAGCGGCGCTGTCCGGCGGCCGAGGTGACGACCTCGTCGATGCCTCGGCCCGCCGCCGCGACGCCGTCTCCCGGCTGACTCCCGTCGCCGTGGCGGCGCTCGATGAGCGGGGGAACCGCGGCGCGGCGCAGGCCGATGCGATCGCGTCGGCGCTCGACGCTGCGTCCACCGACCCCGCGATCGGCGCGCTCCTCGCATCGGGGACGCTGGAGAAGGTACCGACGACATCCGGGGACCTCGGGTTCGGCGACCTGCCCGCGGTCGCAGCGGTCCCGGGAGGTGGCTCCCGCAATGTCGACGAGTCTCCGCGTGCGGATCTCGCACGGCTCCGGCGAGAGCGCGACGCCGCGCGCAAGACGGCGCAGACGAAGCGATCGACCGCCGATCGCCTCGCGAAGCAGGTCTCCGACCTCACCGAACGGCTGGAGCGCGCGACCGCCGACCACGCCGACGCCGAATCGGCGGCCCTCGAGGCCGAGACGGAAGCCGAGCGCGCCTCGCGCCGGGTCGAGGACGAGCGCTAGTTACGCCGCGTCGTAGGCCGCCTGCAGCGGCGCGATCTCCAACTTTCCCATCTGGAGCATCGTCGCCGTCACCCGCTGCGCGCGCTCCGGGTCGCCGTCGCCCGCGAGCAACTGCGGCAAGGCCCGCGGCACGATCTGCCACGAGACGCCGAACCGATCCTCGAGCCAGCCGCAGCGCCCCG
>JBKPRM010000093.1:0-3964 GCA_046734555.1 Actinomycetota bacterium
GAACGCCGTGGCGCGTCCGTGTTCCGCGATCACCTTCAGCGACACGTCGTCGCCAGGATCCGCGCCGTGCTTGCGACCCGACAGGCTCTCGGCGACCTCGAGGATCGGCAGGAACAGATCTGTCTGGAAGACGTCGTCCACGTCCTGGAGCACCGTCGCCACGCGTTCGAGCGACGAACCGGTGTCGACGTTCATGCCGGGGAGTGGTCCCAACACCTGCCGCGCGTCGTCGACCTGGTCCTGCATGAAGACGAGGTTCCAGATCTCCATGAACCGCTCCTCGTCGACATCGGGACCACCCTCGGGGCCGTAGGCGGCGCCCCGGTCGACGAAGATCTCGCTGCACGGGCCGGCGGGACCGGCGGCGTGCGTCCACCAGTAGTTCGCAGGCTCGCCCTGCTCGTCGACCGCTCCGCGACGCACGATCCGCTCGGGCGCGACGTGCGCGATGTCCATCCACGCCTGCGGCGTCTCGTCGTCCTCCTCGAACACGGTCACCCACAGCCGGTCGTGGTCGATCCCGTAGACCTCGGTGACGAGCTCGTACGCCCACGCGACCGCCTCCGCCTTGAAATAGTCCGCGAACGAGAAGTTGCCGAGCATCTCGAAATAGGTCAGATGACGTGCGTCGTGGCCGACGTTCTCGATGTCGTTGGTGCGCATCACCTTCTGGGCGGTGGCGGCCCGTCGGTACGGCGGTTCTGCCTGCCCGAGGAAGTACGGGATGAACTGGTTCATGCCGGCGTTGGTGAGCAGCAGCCCGGACTCGGGCGGCGGCACGAGCGACGAGGAGCGGACACGCGTATGACCACGCTCCTCGAAGAAGCGCAGGAACGTCTCTCGGATGTTCGCGCCGTCCACGGCGTCGAGTCTAGCGGTGGGTCTCGTCGAGACCGTAGCGCTCGCGGAGCTCGCGCTCCCGCTCCTCCATCGCCCGTCGACCCTCATCCATCGATGAGGCGACGAGCTTGCTGAGATCGAGGAGCCCTCCCCTGGCTTCGCGCGCGATCGTCTGCGGTGCCGCCTTGCGGGCCTGTTTGCGCGTCCACCGTGAGGCCGCGACGGCGGTCGTCGCGCCCAGACCCACCCCGAACGCGATCCAGAAGAAGCGGCGGATCACTGCGTGCCTTTGGGGGTGGTGCGCCGGGACGAGGCCCGGGAGAAGCCCTTGCGGAGACCGGCGCCCATGCTGATGACCTTCACCAGCGGACTGCTCGCGGCCTCCTCGACGAGACCGGTCAGCTTCTCGACCCGCCCGACGATCCCGTTCGCGTGCTCGAGCAACGTATCCACGCGATCGATCTCGCGATTGGTCTTCTCGACGGTCGTCTTGACCTCGCGCAGCAGCGGGATCGTCTCCTCGCGGACGGCGTCGAGGATGAGCTTCGTGCTCTCGAGCAGCCGGAAGGTGTTCAGGAGCACGATCGAGAGCCACAGAACGAGCACCGCCCAGCCCGCGGCGAGCACGATCAACGCGATGTCGCCGCCCGTGAGGGCCAGAACGCTCATCTCCGTGCTCCTTCGGTCACCGGGCCGCCTAGCCTACCCGACGTCCTCGGGCGGCTCATCATGCGGCCCGGGTCCCGATCCAGGGGTCCAGTCTTCGACGTCCCCGCCCATGTTCGACGGCCGGTAGTACCGATGGTCGTCGTAGCCCTCGGGCCGGTACCGCTGTTCGACCCAGTGGCCGGGCTCGTCGTGCGGGTACACGTAGCCCTTCCCGTGACCGAGGACCCGCGCGCCCCCGTACGAGGCGTCGCGCAGGTGCGCCGGCACCGGCTCCGCGCCGAGCGCGTCCTCCTGCGCAGCACCGAGCGCCACGTAGACGCTGTTCGACTTGGGGGCCCGAGCCAAGTAGATCGTCGCCTGCGCGAGGTTCAGACGCGCCTCGGGCAATCCGACGTGCTCGACCGCCTGCGCCGCCGCCGTCGCCTGCAGCAGCGCCATCGGGTCTGCCAGACCGATGTCCTCGCTCGCGTGGACGATCAGGCGCCGCGCGATGAAACGCGGGTCCTCACCCGCTTCGAGCATCCGCGCGAGCCAGAACAGCGAGGCGTCGGGGTCCGAGCCTCTGATCGACTTGATGAACGCGCTGATCACGTCGTAGTGGGCGTCGCCCTGCCGGTCGTACACGATCGCCTTGCGCTGCATCGCGTCGGCCACGAGATCGAGCGTGATCGTCGAGGTCGCATCCTCGGCTGCCGCCAGCGCCGCCGCCTCCAGGCCGGTCAGCGCCATGCGCGCGTCGCCCCCGCTGATCGTGACGAGGTGTTCGACGGCGTCCTCGTCGATCGACAGGTGTTGCGCGCCGAGACCGCGCTCCTCGTCGGTGAGCGCTCGCTGGATCAGCGCCACCACGTCATCGTGGCCGAGGGGCTCCAGCCGCAGCAGCAGGCACCGCGACAACAACGGTGAGTTCAGGGAGAAGTAGGGGTTCTCGGTCGTGGCCCCGATCAGCGTGACGGTCCCCTGCTCGACCGCCGGCAACAGCACGTCCTGCTGCGCCTTGGACCAGCGGTGGACCTCGTCCACGAACAGGACCGTCTTGAACAGGCCCCCACGGGCCCCCTCGATCACCTTGCGTGCGTCCGCCACGCCCGAGGACACGGCCGACAAGGTCACGATCTCGGCCCCGACCGCGTCGGCAAGGATGTACGCGAGGGTCGTCTTGCCCGTGCCGGCGGGCCCCCACAGGATCAGCGACGGGAGCGCGCCGCGGTCGAGCACCTTCTGCAGCGCTCTGCCCGGTCCCACGAGGTGGCGCTGGCCGACGAACTCGGCCGGGGTGCGAGGGCGCATCCGGGCGGCGAGCGGCTGATCGCTCACGCCCGCCACGCTACTCGCCGTAGCGGACGATGCGCGTCGGCCGGACATGCCACTTCACGCGCTGCTGTCCCTCGACGGGGCTCCACGGCTCGCCGTCATAGGCGCGCGCCAACGCGTCGATGTGCGACTCGGCCGCGGGGCCCGTCTCGCGGCGCTCGACCACCCCCTCGACCGAGATCCATCGGTACGCGTCGCCGGCGCGCTGGATCGCGATCGCGACGTGTGGATCGCGCTCAACGTTGCGGTCCTTCCGGCGACCGGCGGCGGTGTTCACGTACACGTACGTGTCGTCGGCGCCGATCCACGTGATCGAGGCCTGCGGCGAGCCGTCGGGGTTCAGCGTGACGACCCAGGCGTAGTTGGGAGCGCGAAGCAGATCCCGGTCTGCGGCCGTCAGTGCAACGCTCATGCCTCGTCCTCCGGTTCCGCTGTCACCGCGATCCCGAGCTCGGTCAGGAGGCCCGGGTCGGCGGGAGCGGGCGCACCGGTCATCGGGTCCAGACCCGACTGCGCCTTCGGGAACGCCGTGACGTCACGCAGCGAGTCCTTCCCCGCGAGCACCATCAGCAACCGGTCGACTCCCATCGCGATCCCCCCGTGCGGCGGCGCGCCGTAGCGGAACGCCTGCAGCAGGTGTCCGAACTTCTCCCGCTGCTCATCGGGCGAGAGACCGAGCACGTCGAACACCGCCCGCTGGACGTCCGGCTGATGGATCCGGATCGATCCGCCGCCCACCTCGAACCCGTTCAGCACGAGGTCATAGGCGCGTGCCTTCGCCGTCGCCGGGTCGAGGTCATCGGTGAGCGGCGCGGTGAACGGATGGTGCTTGGACACCCACTTGCCCTCCTCGTCGCTCCATTCGAACAATGGCGGCTCGCGGAACCAGCAGTATTCCCATCGCCCCGCCGGGATCAGGTCGAGCCGGACCGCGAGGCCTCGTCGGAGGCCATCCAGCGCGACGTCGACGCGGTCGCGGCGGTCGGCGACGATACAGATCAGGTCGCCCGATCCCGCCCCGGTGCGCTCGAGCACCGCCGCCTTCTCCTCGTCGGAGAGGAACTTCTCGACGGGCGAGCGCAGGAGCAGGTCCTCCTCGACGACGATCCAGACCAACCCCGCCGCCCCGCGGCCCTTGGCG
>JBKPRM010000094.1:0-8690 GCA_046734555.1 Actinomycetota bacterium
GTGTCGCTCGGCGGCGACGGCACGATGTTGCGAACCGTCGACATCGTCTACGAGGCGGGCGTTCCGGTGCTGGGCGTGAACGTGGGCGACTTGGGCTACCTGACCGAAGTGGAGCCGGGCGCGCTCGATCGCGCTCTCGAGCGTCTGCTCGCCGGCGACTACGACGTCACCGAGCGCATGGCGCTGCAGGTCGACGTGGTCAGCACCGGGCCCGCGAACGGCCGCTGGTGGGCGCTCAACGAGGCCGTGCTGGAGAAGGCGCAGAGCGGGCGTGTGACGCGTCTCGACGTGCGGATCAACGGCGCGTTCTTCACGACCTACGCCGCCGACGGGGTCATCGTCGCGACACCCACCGGCTCGACCGCGTACTCGTTCTCGGCGCGCGGTCCCATCGTGTCCCCATCGGTCGACGTGTTGGTCGTCACGGCCGTGGCCCCGCACATGGTGTTCGACCGGTCCTTCGTCCTGGGCCCGGAGCAACTCGTGACGCTGCAGGTCGTGGGAGAGGAACCGGGGCTGCTGTCGGCCGACGGCCGGGATGCGATCGAGCTGCCGGTTGGCTCAGCCGTTCGCATCCGCCGTGCGGACCGGCCGGCGAGGTTCGTACGCCGGCCGGACGCCGCTCCCTTCGTGACGCGGGTCCGCGACAAGTTCGACCTGCCGGGCGATCCCCGCGACGACGTCGGCTGACCCATCGTGTCGGAGGCCGGCGCTAGGATGCGCCGGTGCTCCGACAGCTGCACATCACCGGGCTCGGGGTGATCCGGGAGCTCGACATCGAGCCCGCACCGGGACTGACGGTCCTGACCGGGGAAACCGGTGCCGGCAAGACCATGATCACGGTAGGCGTCTCGCTCGCGCTCGGCGCGCGCGCGAGTGCGCAGCTCGTCCGCTCGGGTGAACGCCACGCCAAGGTGCAGGCGCGGTTCGACGCGCCCGCGGGCGCCGATGAGTGGGCAGAGGAGGGCGAGGTCATCCTGGCCCGCACGGTCGCGGCCGACGGCCGAGGGTCCGCGCGCCTGGGCGGGCAGCTGACGACCGCTGCGACCCTCGCCGAGATGGGTTCGCGGCTGGTCGAGATCCACGGACAACACCAATCCCTCAGACTGCTCGACGGCGCGACGCAGACCGCCTTCCTGGATCGATACGCAGGGCCGGACCAGCTGCACCGCCTCGATGCCTACCGCTCGGCCTACGCCACGTTGCTGGACCGGAGGCGGGAGCACGCGGCCCTGCACGAAGCCGCACGAGACCGCGAACGCATGCTCGACCTGCTCGAGTACCAGGTCCGTGAGATCGAGTCCGTCGATCCGCGCGACGACGAATCGGAGTCACTGCTCGGCGAAGAGGCCCGACTCGGGCATGCCGAGCGGCTGCAAGATCTCGCCGATGCCGCCGCCGCGACGCTCGGCGATGAAGGTGGCGCGAGCGACCTGATGGCTTCGGCGGCCTCGGTGGTGGCCACGATCGCGACGCTGGACCCCGGCGCCGCCGCGCTCGGCGAACGGGCGGCGGCCCTCGCGGCGGAGCTCAGCGACCTCGCGTCCGAGCTCCGCGACTATCGCGAACGGGTGTCGGTCGATCCCCGTCGGCTCGACGTCGTGCGTGGGCGGATCGCGGCGTTGAAGGGACTCCAACGGAAGTACGGCGCGAGCGATGCGGAGGTCTTGGCGTTCCTCGAACAGGCGCGCCGTGACCGCGACGGGCTTCGCACGGCCGACGAACGGCGCTCGCTCGTCGACGAGGAGCTCCGCGTCGCCGAAGAGGCGGTCCTCGACCTCGGCGAGCAGCTCCATGCGGCGCGGTCGGGAGCCGCTCCCGAGCTCGCCGCCGCGCTGAGCGCTCACGTCGAAGACCTCGGCATGCCGGGTGCTGCCGTCGCCCTCGACGTGGAGCGGGTCGACGAGCCCGGTCCCGTCGGGATCGACCGGATCGAGCTCGGCTTCCGAGCCGGTGCATCGCAACCGATGTTGCCGGTCGGGAAAGCCGCGAGCGGCGGGGAGCTCTCGCGCGTGATGCTCGCGTGCCGAAGCGTCCTCGCCGATCTCGACGACGTGCCGACCCTCGTGTTCGATGAGATTGACGCCGGGATCGGCGGCGAAGCCGGCCTCGCGGTGGGTCGACGTCTCGCCCGGCTCGCCGCGACCCGCCAGGTGCTCGTCGTCACGCACCTCCCACAGATCGCGTGCTTCGCCGACCTTCATGTGCGCGTGCGCAAGCGCGACGGCGATGCGGGCGCGCAGGTGCTCGACGCGCCCGGACGTCTCACCGAGCTGTCGCGGATGCTCGCCGGTATGGAGTCCTCGTCGCATGCGCTGTCCCACGCCGAGGAGCTCCTCGACGAGGCAGCGCGCGTCCGCGCCGAGGTCGCGTGACGACGCGCGGACCCAGGGTGTGAAACGCGCGGACCCCACATCGTGAAGACGCGCCGACATCCGAGAACGGCACGACGGCATCACGGGCATCCGCGCAGCGTCTGCTACAGTCGGGGCCCGTGGTGAGGGAACACACGAGGTACGTCTTCGTCACGGGAGGCGTCGCCTCCGGCCTCGGCAAAGGGATCACCACCGCATCGCTCGGCCGGCTCCTGTCGTCCCGCGGTCTCAAGGTCGTCCTCCAGAAGCTCGACCCCTACGTCAACGTCGACCCGGGCACGATGAACCCGTTCGAGCACGGCGAAGTGTTCGTCCTGGACGACGGCGCCGAGACCGACCTCGACCTCGGCCATTACGAGCGGTTCCTCGACGCCGACCTGCACCGTGGTTCCAACTTCACCACGGGTGCCGTGTACTCCTCGGTGCTCGCGAAGGAACGCCGCGGCGATTACCTCGGCAAGACCGTCCAAGTGATCCCACACGTCACGGACGAGATCAAGGCCCGCGTGCTCGCGCTCGCCGAGACCGAGCAGGCCGATGTCCAGATCGTCGAGATCGGCGGCACCGTCGGCGACATCGAGTCGCTGCCGTTCCTCGAAGCGATCCGCCAGCTCCGCAACGAGGTGGGCCGTGAGCGCTGCGCGTTCGTGCACGTATCGCTGATGCCGTTCATCGGCCCTTCGGGCGAGCTGAAGACCAAGCCGACGCAGCACTCGGTGAAGGAGCTCCGCTCGCTCGGGCTGCAGCCCGACGCGATCGTGTGCCGGTCCGACCGGCCGATCGGCCGCAACCTCAAGGAGAAGATCTCACTGCTGTGCGACGTCCCGATCGACGGCGTCGTCAGCGCCCCCGATGCGCCCTCGATCTACGAGGTGCCACTCGTGCTGAACCGCGAGGGACTCGACGACCTGCTGTGCCGGCATCTGCGGATCGACGCGGCTCCCGACCTGTCGGAGTGGCAGGAGCTCGTGGATCGCGTGCACGCGGCCACCGATCCCGTCGACATCGCCGTCGTCGGCAAGTATGTGTACCTGCGCGACGCCTACCTCTCCGTGATGGAAGCGCTGTACCACGGGGGGTTCCACCACGGCGCCGAGGTCCGTCTGCACTGGATCGCGTCCGACGACCTCGGCGGCGATCGCACCGAGCTCGTCTTGGCAGATATGGACGGCATCCTGATCCCCGGTGGGTTCGGCGTCCGGGGGGTCGAGGGGAAGATCGACGCCGTGCGGTACGCGCGCGAGCGTGGCGTCCCGTTCCTCGGGATCTGCCTGGGCTTGCAATGCGCCGTCGTCGAGTTCGCGCGCAACGTGTGCGGCCTCGACGGCGCCAACTCCTCGGAGTTCGACCCCGCGACGGTGCACCCCGTGATCGACCTGCTGCCCGAGCAGAAGGACGTCACCGACATGGGCGCCACGATGCGGCTCGGCGCGCAGCCCTGCTACATCGAGCCGGGGACGCTCGCGGCCACGGCATACGGCGTCGATGTCGTCGAGGAGCGCCACCGCCATCGCTGGGAGGTGAACCCCGCGTACCACGAGGCGCTCGTCGCGGGCGGGCTCGTCATCAGCGGCTCCTCACAGAAGGGCCGGCTCGCGGAGATCGTCGAGCTGCCCGATCACCCGTTCTTCATCGCGGGCCAGTTCCATCCCGAGCTGCGATCGCGCCCGACCCGCCCGCATCCGTTGTTCAGGGACTTCGTGGGCGCGGCGAAAGCGCACCGGACGGCTGGCGTCCCCGATCGCTCGGCCTCGGTCTCCGGCTGAACATCGTGCGGGAGCCGGCGGCCTCCCGCGTCGCTTGGTCCGGGCGCTACCTCACCGTCGCGATCGAAACGTGGCCGCAGCTGGGGGAGTACGAGGTGGTCCGCAAACACGACGCCGCCGCGATCGTGCCGGTCACCCCGGCCGGCGATGTGCTGCTCGTTCGCCAGTTCCGGCCGCCGGTGCGTGCGTCCCTGCTCGAGGTGCCGGCCGGCCTGCTCGACGTCGAGGGAGAGGACGCGCTCTCGTGCGCCGAGCGGGAGCTGTTCGAGGAAACGGGTCACCGCAGCGCCCAGACCGAGTTCCTCGGGGGCACGTTCCTGTCGCCGGGCTTCACCGCCGAGTACGTCCATCTGTTCTGGGCGCGCACCGCGGCCCGTGCCGACGGCGAGCCCGAGGTCGGGATCGAGGTGGTACCGACGCCGTTCGCCCGCGCGGTCGCGGGGGCGCGCGAAGGCAAGGTGCGCGATGCGATGACCGCGCTCGCGCTGCTGCTCGCGGCCGAAGTGCCCGCCTTGCGCGACGCGGCCACCTCCCCGTCCTAGGCTGGCGATATGGCGGAGCCTCGGGCGGTTGCCCGGCGTTACCTCGACCATCTGACCGTCGAGCGGGGGCTGGCAGACAACACGTTGGCCGCCTACCGGCGCGACCTCGAACGCTACCTCGCGTTCCTCGCCACGCGCGGGATCGATGAGCTCGAGGCCGTCGAGCCCGGGACCGTGCGGTCGTTCGTCGCGTCGGTGTCGGCGTCGACGCACGGCCCCGACGCGGAGCCGTATCGCGCGTCCACGGTCTCGCGGGCGCTGTCGACCCTTCGGATGTTCCATCGCTTCGCGGTGCGCGAAGGACTCGTCCCAGACGACCCAACCGCAGGCGTCGTGCGGCCGCGTCTGCCCCGCGCGCTCCCGCATCCGTTGACGGTGGACGAGGTCGCCGCGATCCTCGAGGCGCCCCGAACCGCGGAGCCCTCGGGCCTGCGCGACCGGGCGATCCTCGAGCTCCTCTACGGCGCCGGGCTTCGTATCTCGGAGCTCACCGGCCTCGACGTCGATGACCTCGACCTCGAGGAGCAGGCGGTGCGGGTCTTGGGGAAGGGCGGGAAGGAACGACAGGTGCCGATAGGCAGGATGGCCCGCGAGGCGATCGATGCCTATCTCACCCGCGGGCGTCCGTCGCTCGCGGGCCCCCGGTCGCGGGCCGCCTTGTTCCTGAACGCCCGCGGAGGGCGCCTCACGCGCCAGTCGTGTTCCCGTCTGCTCGACGCGCACGCGCATGCCGCCGGCGTTCGTCGTCGCGTCACGCCGCACGACCTGCGACACTCGTTCGCGACGCATCTGCTCGAGGGAGGGGCGGACGTGCGGGTGGTGCAGGAGCTCCTCGGACACGCGAGCGTCGCGACGACGCAGATCTACACGCTGGTGACGGCCGAGCACCTCCGATCCGCGTACTACACGGCGCATCCGCGGGCTCGTCGGCAGGTGGCCTCGGCGGGAGCGAGACGATGACGCTGGACGCGACCGATCGCCGGGCCGTCCTCGAGGAGCAGCAGCGGTCGTTGCGCCGCGAGATGGACGAACTCGGCGCCGACCCGGACACCGACGAGGTCGCGTTCGATGCGGACGCTGGCTTCTCGGATCGGTCGCACAGCACCGAGGAGCGCAGCCGGGTGATCGCGACGGCACAGGCTCTGCGTTCGAACCTGCGTGACGTCGAACGCGCGCTCGCGAAGCTCGACGACGGCTCCTACGGGCTCTGCGATCGGTGCGGGAAGCCGATCGGCGAGGAGCGCCTCGATGCGATCCCGTGGGCGCTGCTGTGCATCGACTGCAAGAAGCTGGTCGGCTGAGTGCCGTCCCGAGCTGTGCCCCGTGTGTGCGTCGTCGTGTGCGACTCGTGGGGGATCGGAGGGGCGCCCGACGCTGCCGCTTACGGTGACGACGGCGCGAGCACGCTGCCACACGTCGCCGCGGCGGCGGGCGGTTTCGCGGTTCCGGCGCTCGAGCGGCTCGGGCTCGGCACGATCGTCGAGGTCGACGGCGTCGCCGCGGTCGCCGGAGGCGGCACCGCGCATGGGTCCGCGACGGAGGTATCCGCCGGGAAGGACACGACGACGGGCCATTGGGAGATGATGGGGATCCGGCTCGACGAGGCCTTCCCGGTGTACCCCCACGGCTTCCCCACCGGCGTGGTCGGGCCGTTCGAGCGAGCGATCGGCCGGTCGATCCTCGGCAACGTCCCGGCGTCGGGAACCGAGATCATCGCCGCCCTCGGTGTCGAGCATCTCGAGACAGGCCGGCCGATCGTGTACACCAGCGCCGACTCGGTGTTCCAGGTAGCGACCCACGTCGAGGTCGTGCCGCTCGAGGTGTTGTACGCGTGGTGCGAGATCGCACGCGCGATCCTTACCGGCCCGCATCGGGTCGGACGTGTGATCGCGCGTCCGTTCGACGGCGAGCCGGGCGCGTTCGTACGCCGGCCGGAGCGCCGTGATTACAGCGTGCCGCCTCCCGGGCCGACGGTCCTCGACCTGCTCGTCGACGCCGGTCGCACCGTCTTCGCGATCGGCAAGATCCAGGACATCTTCGACCATCGAGGCATCACGGACGGGACCTACTCCGCATCGAACGGGGACGGGGTCGACCGCACGATCGACGCGCTGCGGGACGGGAGCGGCGACCTGATCTTCACGAACCTCGTGGACTTCGATTCGAAGTACGGTCACCGCAACGACGCCGCCGGATACGCCCATGCGATCGAGGACTTCGATCAGCGTGTGCCCGCGCTGCTCGACGCTCTGGAGGGCGGCGTCATCTGCATCACCGGCGATCACGGGTGCGACCCCACCACCCCGTCGACCGACCACACCCGGGAGCGGACGCCGCTGCTCGTCGTCGGATGCCCGGGCGGGCCCCACGACGTCGGCATCCGCTCCAGCTTCGGCGATCTGGGCGCGACCGTCGCGCAACTGCTCGGCGTCCGCACCGACGGCCTCCTCGGCGAACCCTTCGCGAGCGCGATGGGCTTCGCCCCGTGATCGCGGACCCGCGCGCCGTGATCGAGGCGAAGCGTGCCGGCGATGTCGTGGACGCCGGGGCGCTCCGCGGGCTGATCGAGGGCTACGTCGACCACGCGATCGGCGATGGACCGATGGCCGCCTTCTTGATGGCGGCCACCATCCGGGGGCTCGACGCGAGCGAGACCTCGGCCATGACGCAGGCGTTCGTGGACTCCGGGGCGACGCTCTCCCTCGACGGTGTCGAGCGGCCGGTGGTCGACAAGCACTCGACGGGCGGGGTATCCGACGGTGTGTCCCTCGTGTTCGCACCCCTCGTCGCGGCCCTCGGGCTCGCCTGTGTGAAGCTCGCGGGCCGTGGCCTCGGCCACACCGGCGGCACGGTCGACAAGCTCGAGTCGATCCCCGGCATGAGGCTCGATCTCTCCCTCGACGAGATCCGCGAACAGGCCGGACGGATCGGATGCGTCATCGCGTCGCAGACCGCCGAGCTCGTGCCCGCCGACCGGGCGATCTACGCGCTCCGCGACGCGACGGCCACGGTGCGGTCCGTCCCGCTGATCGCCGCCAGCGTGATGGCGAAGAAACTCGCGGTCGGCGCGGACCTGATCGTGCTGGACGTCAAGGTCGGTTCCGGCGCTTTCATGCGCGACCTCGAAGAGGCCGACTCCCTCGCACGGACGTGTCTGACCATCGCACGCGATCATGACCGGGATGCGGTCGCCGCGGTCACCGACATGTCCCAGCCGCTCGGGGTGGCGATCGGCAACGCGCTGGAGGTCGCGGAAGCCGTGGCGGTGCTGCGCGGCGCCGGTTCGCGTCGGCTCCGCGATCTCTGCGTCGAGTTGGCCGCCCGTTCCCTATCGAGGCTCACGGATCTCGACATGCGCGCCGCCCGGTCTCGAGCCGCCGTGGCACTCGATGCTGGGGATGCGCGCGACGCGTTCCGCCGGATGATCGAGGCTCAGGGTGGCGAAGCACGCGTCATCGACGATCCCGAACGGTTCTTGCCCCGTGCCCCGGTGATCGGTCCCGTCACCGCAGGGCGCGGTGGCACCCTCGGCGCCGTCGATGCCGCTGCGATCGGGGAGGCGGCGCGAGCGCTCGGTGCCGGCCGGTCACGGCCCGGTGACGCGATCGACCCGGCGGTAGGTATCGTGCTCCCGTCCAAGGTGGGTGATCGCATCGAGCGGGACCAACCCCTCGGCTGGGTCCACGCGCGCACCCAGGCGGATGCCGAGGTGGCGGCCGCCGCCGTGGCGGCGGCGATGACGACCGTCGACGGGACGGTCGAGCCGCCGGCGCTCGTGCATCGCTGGGTGGAGGAGGGGAGCTGACATCGGGTTCGAGACGGTTCGGATCGCGATCGAGATCGGCGTTTTCCTGTTCATCGGGATGACCGCCCGCGAGTTCGCTCGCGCGTGGACGGCCGCCCGCCTCGGCGACCCCACGCCGCGCTTGTGGGGCCGCCTCACCCTCGATCCGCGCGCGTGGTTCGACCCGTTCGGCTCCGGGTTCGTGCCCGCGCTGGTGCTGATC
>JBKPRM010000095.1:0-5741 GCA_046734555.1 Actinomycetota bacterium
CGAAGACGTCCGGCGACCGATACGCCTCCCCCGGGAGGGTCAGCGCTCGATCGTAGGGCTGCAGGACCCGTTCGACCCCGGCGAGGTCGAGCGGTGCGGTCGTGCGTTGCATCGTCTGGCTCCTGTTCGGGCGGTTCCACCACGGTATCGGAGCGTCCTTCGCGGAGGTGAGCTCGGCCGTGAACCCCGGGTCAACGCGACGCGTCCCACTCGGCGAGCAGCTCCGTCTCGCGCTCGCGATCGAGCCCCGCTTGGAGCTCCGGCTCGCCGCGATCGCGGTCCCACGCGAGCGTGTCGCGGATCGTCTCGGCGAGGGATCGGAAGGTCAGGCCGTGGGCCACGGCGCGCGACGTATCGAACAGATGGGCGTTCGGCTCCTCGGGCGTGATCAACGGGAACGGGTCGCTCTCCTCCGTGGCCGTCAGATGGTGGGCACGCACGAAAGCCTCGTCGCACCACGCGACGTCGAGCGTCGCGCCGCCGGCTCCCGCCGATGTGTCGAGCAGCTCGGCGAAGGAGTGCCTGCGGGGCGGGGTCGCGATGTTGAACGTGCCCGCGACGTCTGCCTCGCACACGTGCAGGAGGAACCCGGCGAGGTCACGCGCGTCGATCCACTGCAGCGGCTGCTCGGGCGGCCCGGGCGCGAGTACCCGGCCGCCGGTCGCGCCGCGGCGTACCCAGTACGTGAAGCGGTCGGTCGGGTCGTACGGACCGACGATGTAGTGCGGCCGCACGATCGTCGCCGCGTCGCCTCGAGCCGCTGCAAGCGCACGTTCGCTCGCGACCTTGAGCGGGCCGTAGGTCTGCCAGGTGATCTCCTCGGTGTCCGGGAACGGTGGCCGGTGCACGTCCTCGTCCTCGGTCGCGCCCGCGCGCGCGTCTTCTTCGTGGGCGGACACGGATGAGATGAAGACGTACCTGCCGACGTCAGGCAGCGCCGAGATCGCCTCGTCGATCTGGCGCGGCACGTAGGCGCAGAAGTCGACGACCGCGTCGAAGGAGCGACCGGCGAGCGCTCCCAGGCCGCCGTCTCGGTCGCCGTGGACGTGCTCCGCCGGCCACGCGTCCTCACCCTTCCCGCGATGGAAGACGGTGACCTCGTGTCCGGCGTCCAGTGCTTGCCCGACGAACGCGCGCCCGGAGAAGTGTGTTCCTCCGATCGTGCAGATCCGCATGACGTGACCCTATCCCAGGCAACGGTTCCGGGTCGGGGTTGACAGGTGAAGAGTGTGACGTCATAGTGACGTCATTGCGGCGTCGTGAGGACGTCGCATCGCAGCCGATCTGGCGGCATGGAAGACACATGAAGGGATGGTGGGGCACGATGGCGGCGACACGACTCCCGGACGGAAGGACGGTCCTATGGAACTCACGCCACACCTCGAGACCATCAGAGAAGACCTGGTATCCATCCTCGGCAGCGACGAGGCGGTCGCGACGGCGTTGGAGCGCGTGGCGCGAGCGCTCGATGCGACGCTCCAGCTCCGGCTCATCGAGGTCCTCGGCGAGGGAGCGCTCGAACTGACCGAGCAGTTGCCGGTCGGCCACGCCGAGGTCCGGGTCTCGGGCGGCGACGCCCGGCTCGTGTACGTGGGTCCGCCGGAGGGTCCTCCCCCGCCCCCGGCTCCCGACGATGAGGGCAGCACCGCGCGGCTCACCGTCCGGATGCCCGACGGGCTCAAGGGATCGATCGAAGACGCAGCCGAGGCGATCGGCGTGTCCGTCAATGCGTGGCTCGTCCAATCGGCGCAGTCCGCGCTGGGGCGAGCCACCGAGCAACACCGACGAGGCAGCGGGAACCGGATCTCCGGCTACGCCCGCAGCTGATCACGAGGCGACCGAGGAAGCGAGCCCAGGAAGCGAGCCCAGGAAGCGAGCCCAGGAAGCGAGCCCAGGAAGCGAGCCCAGGAAGCGAGCCCAGGAAGCGAGCCCAGGAAGCGAGCCCAGGAAGCGAGCCCAGGAAGCGAGGAGGACCATGCGAGACACGTTCGACACCCCGGGGCCGGTCACGATCGCGATCGACGTGGCGCGCGGTGACATCGAGGTGACGGTCGTCGACGCTCGGAAGACCGAGGTCGAGATCACCGGCTACGACAAGGACGAGCTGCCACGCGTGACGTGTGACCCGATGCCCGACGGCAGCTATCGGGTGTCGATCGAGCACAAGCCGAAGAAGTTCTGGGGCGTCCGCCTCTTCGGCGGCGGGCTCGATATCACGCTATCGGTGCCGAACGGAACCACGGTCGATGGCACCGGGGGGGCAGCCGATCTCGACGCGCACGGCACCCTCGCCGCGCTCTCGTTCCGAAGCGGCGCCGGCGACCTACGGTTCGACGACGTCGTGGGCGACGTCCAGCTCTCCTGTGCGAGCGGGGACATCGAGGGACGCTCCGTCGGCGGCCATTTCGGGTTCAAGGGGGCGTCGGGAGACATCGAACTCGGGTCGGTCGCGAACGGGCTCACGGTGCGCAGCGCGTCGGGCGACATCAGCATCGGGCGGCTCGACGGCACGTCGATGATCACCGTCGGCTCCGGCGACATCGAGATCAGGCAGGTCGGGGCCGGCTCGGTCGATGCGCGCGCGATCTCCGGCGACATGCACGTCGGCGTGCGCGAAGGGCTCGGCGTGTGGCTCGACGTGTCCTCCCGCAGCGGCGACGTGCGCAGCACCCTCGAGACCACCCGGCGCGGCGACGCCGAGCCCGACCTGCCGCAGCTCGAGTTGACGCTCAACACCGTGTCGGGCGACATCGACGTGACGCGCGTCACGGCGGGAGCGCGGTAGCGGATGCGCGCGCTCCTTCGCGACCGCTCATACCGGTGGCTGCTGGTCGGCCAGACGCTCTCCGCGTTCGGCGACTACGCGATGTTCCTCGCGCTGGCCGTGTGGGTGAAGGTCCTCACGGGCTCGAGCGCCGCGGCCGGTCTGTCGATCCTGCCGTTCGTCGTGCCGAGTTTGATCGGTCCCGCGCTGGGCGTGTTCGTCGACCGCTTCCCTCGCAGGCGCGTGATGATCTGGACCGACCTCGCGGCGGCCGCCAGCGTGATCCCGCTGTTGTGGGTGCACGACGCGGGCGACGTCTGGCTGATCTACCTCGTGAACTTCGCGCTCGGGCTCGCGACCGTCGTCTACCAGGCGGCGCGCGCAGGGCTCCTCGTCAGCATGCTCGACGACGCGGACCTCGGCGACGCGAACGGGCTGTTGCAATCGACGAGCCAGGCGATGCGGTTGCTCGCCCCCCTCGGCGGCGCCGCCCTGTTCGCCCTGTTCGGCGGCCCGGCGGTCGCCGCCCTCGACTCGGCAACCTTCCTCGTCTCCGCGCTGCTCCTGCTCGCCGTGCGCGCCCCGATGATCGACCGGTCGGACGAGGAGCAGGGGTTCTGGCCCGAGCTCCGTGCCGGGGTGCGCCACATCGCCCACACGACGGACCTGCGAACGCTGACGATCGCGACCGCCTTCGTGACGCTCGCGGCTGGCGTGATGGAGGTCGTGATCTTCGCCCTGATCGACCAGGGGCTGCATCGCGCGCCCGAGTTCCTCGGTGTGCTGTCGACGGCACAAGGCGTCGGTGCGGTCGCGGGCGGCGTGGTGGTCGGCCTGTTGATGCGCCGCGTGGGCGAACTCGCGACGATCGCGTGGGCGCTCGTTGCGATCGGCATCGGGGTGGGGCTGCTCGCCACGGGGCAGCTCGCCGTCGTGCTGGTCGCCGTGGTGTTCGTCGGCCTCGCGGTCTCCTTCTACAACGTCGCGTTCGTGACGCTCGTGCAGCGCCGCACCGACGTCTCGATGCAGGGGCGCGTGATGAGCGCGATCGAAGCCGTGTTCACGGCGCCCTATGCCGCATCGATCGCGGCGGGCGCCGTGATCGTGAGCGTGGTCGACTTCCGCGTCGTGTACCTGGTGCAGGCGGTCGCGTTCCTGCTCGTCGCCGCCTACGTCACGCTCGCGATGCGGGCGGAGCCTCGGCCGCCGACTCCATCGACGGGTCGTAGCCGCCATCGCGCGCGAGCCCGTTCATCTTCGCGCGATGGGCGAGCGCTCGCTGCCCCGCCGCGACGTTCCGAGGATCCCCGCCCCACGCCGTGAGCGCGGGCGCCTGCAACGCGCGCCCGTAGGAGAACGACAGCTGCCAGGGGAAGCCCCCGATCCGGTTCATCTCGTTCAGCCGGCTCGTGGCCTGTTCGTCGCTCATCCCACCCGAGAGGAAGACGACGCCAGGAACCTCCGGCGGGACGTGTGCGGTGAGCGTGCGGATCGTCGCCTCGGCGATCGTGTGGTCGTCGTCTTGCACCGCGTTGTCCGTGCCGGGCACGATCATGTTCACCTTGAGGAGCGTCCCCTCGAGGTCGAGGCGATGCGCGCGCAACTGGCGGTACAGCGCATCGAGCGTCCTGCCGGTCGCGTCCTCGCACGCGGCGAGGGCATGGTCCCCGTCCATCAGGATCTCGGGCTCGACGATCGGCGTGATGTCGGCCTCCTGGCACAGCGCCGCGTAGCGCGCCATCGCATGGGCGTTCGCATCGATCGCGAAGCTCGTCGGCGTGCCGTCGCCGATGATGATCGTCGCGCGCCATTTCGCGAAGCGCGCACCGAGCTCCCGGTACTCGGCGAGACGCTCCCGAAGGCCGTCGAGGCCCTCCGTCACGGTCTCGCCGGGGAACAAGGCGAGGGGCTTCGCGCCGGTGTCGACCTTGATGCCGGGGATCGAGCCGGCAGCCTCGAGCACCTTCACGAACGGCACGCCGTCGTCGCCGGATTGCCGGATCGTCTCGTCGTACAGGATCACGCCGCTGATGTGGTCGCCGATGCCCGGGGTCGTGAACAGCATCTGCCGGTAGGCACGCCTCGTGTCCTCGGTGCTCTCGACGCCGATCGCGTCGAGACGCTTCTTGATCGTGCCGGTCGACTCGTCGGCGGCGAGGATCCCCTTGCCGGGCGCGACCAGCGCTCGGGCGGTCTCGCGGGTCGTGTCGCTCATCGTTGGCTGCACCTCCTGCGGGCTTTGATGATGCCCGCTCCGCACGCGATCGGATCGTTCGAGCGTAGTTCGTTCGGCCATCCCCCGACCAGGGTCGAGAACCCCCCTCAGGCCCACGCGAGATAGCGCCGATGCACCGGTCATGGTGCGAGGGGCGAGCAGGACGATCCGGACGTCGTGGGTGTCGATGACGCTCGCCGGCGTGCTCGGTGTGACGATGCCGATGGCCGCATCGATGGCAGGTACGGCGCTCGCATCGCCGATCGCGCCGTCGACCTCGGACGCGGTCTCGGTGCGCATCCTTCACCCCGCGGGCGTCGGCGTCCCGGCCGCGCCGCCCCGGCACGCTCGCCACCGCGCCGAGCCCACTTCCCGCGTGCACGTCGGATGGGATCGCGCGAGCCAGTTGGTGCACGTGCCCTCGGGAGGGATCGTGGCATATCGGAACCCATGGTCCGCCTCGCCGAAGATCGGCATGGTCGCGGCGACGTCGAAGTACTACCACGTGCCGATCGTGATCCGGGTCGAGACCACGAACCCAACCGGCACGTGGGGACGCGTCGAGCTGCCGTACGTGTGGCCGCGCGTCGACGGATGGATCCCGCTCGGCGGCCTGGATCGGGAGCAGACCTTCCTGCACGTCGACGTCGACCTCTCGGCACATCGCGTGCGCGTCTACAAGCACGACGACCTGCTCTACAGCGTGCCCGGTGCGACCGGCGCCGCGTCCTCGCCGACGCCGCCGGGCGCCTACGTCGTGAC
>JBKPRM010000096.1:0-7396 GCA_046734555.1 Actinomycetota bacterium
CTGCATGACGAAGCGCTGGGTGCTCCAGCCGGACAGCGTCGCGGTCGTCGGCGTGAGGTCGAGCATCGCGATCTGCTCGCGGGCCTGCCCGCCGGCGGTCGTGAAGTTGCCGGCTGCCACGAGCGTGCTTCCGTCCGGTGAGACGTCGAGCTTGGCGACGTGCGACACCCCGCCGTTGTGCAGACCGGTGAAGTCGACCGAAACACCCGGGATCACGTTGCCGGTCGACGGATCGACGGCCGCGAGACCGCTGTGCGAGGCACCTGAGATCTGGGAGAACGCCCCCGCGACGTACAGCGCGCCGTTCGCGAGCACGAGGTCGTCGACCTCCGTCCCCGCCGTCACCGACGCGCCGAAGCCCGGAACGATCGCACCGCTCGGGTCGAGCGCGACGAGCCCTCGCCGGCCCGTGCCGTTCACGTTCGCGAAGGCGCCCCCGACGAATAAGGACGTCCCGTCGGTCGCGAGCGTGTTCACCGCACCGTCGAGCGTCGGCTTGAACGTCTTCGATATCTGGCCGGTCGTCGCGTCGAACGCGAACAGGAAGTGGCGCGAGAACGTCGACCCGTTCGGCGTTTGCACCTGTGTGAACGTCCCGCCGGCGTACATCGTCGTGCCGATCTTGACGAGCGCGTACACGCGCCCGTTGTTGACCCACGGCGTCCAGTCGGCCGGATCGGCCGAGACCACCTGATCGTGGGGGAGGTTGACGGCGTGCGCGGGCACGGCCAGCGTCGTGAGCACGACGGCGGCGCAGAGCGCGAGCGGCAGGACCCGGTTCCGCATCGCTCAACCGTACGACGGTTCGCGTCATCACGGCCTTCGTCTTCCGGCTCATCCCTGCGGAGCAAGGCCTAGGCCCGCCGGCGATCCGGCTGGAACCGACCGATGACCGATCCCCTTTCCGCGGGGGAACCGGTAGGCTGCCTCGCTCAGGCGAGGGGAGGGGTCCACATCCGAAGCAGACGCATCCTGCGCGCGGGAGCCGCGGTCGCTGCGGTCATCGTCGCCGCCGCTGCCGCACAGTCACAGGACCAGATCCCGGCCGCGGCGCGCACCCGCACGCCGGGACAGGCGCGGTCTCCCATCGAGCACATCGTCTTCATCGCCAAGGAGAACCGCAGCTTCGACCACTACTTCGGGGCGATGCCCGATCCCGGCAACGACCTGGAGCAGTCGACGACGGCGTCGTGCTACCAGAAATCGAACCCGTCGGTCGTCGACACGTTCACGATGCCGGCGGCTCCCGACCCGATGCCCCAGGACGTCTCGCACGCCAACTCGACGTTCTACGCCGCGTACCCCAACGGCAAGATGGACGGCTTCTGTCACGAGAAGGGCGCGCACGTGCAGTCGACGGGCGCCGATATCGCCGACACCCAGATGCAGAGCGGCGAGATCCCGAACTACTGGGCCTACGCGAAGGCCTACGGGATCGGCGACGAGATGTTCGCCTCGTGGCGCGGCGCGAGCTTCGCGAACAACGTGTTCGCGGTCGCTGCGCAGACCGGCCGGTACAGCACGCTGCTCGATCGCCGCGCGATCTTCGGCAACCCCGTGGATCCCGTGAAGGGTTCGCACACGTGGGGCTGCTCCAACAGCGCCGACACGACCGTGACGATGATCGATCTCCAGGGCGCGCTCAGTTCGGTGTACCCGTGCTTCGGCTTCGAGAGCATGCCCGACCTGATGGATCGCTACGGCGTGACGTGGCGCTACTACAGCTCGCCGGGGTCGCATTTCGTGCATACGGGCATCTCGGCGATCCAGTCGATCCGCTGCGCCCAGGGCGACACGCCACCGTGCGAGCAGCCGAACCCCTATTGGGACAACCACGTGCACGACGCCAGCGACTTCCTGACCGACGCCGCGGCGGGCACGCTGCCGAACGTCTCGTGGTACCTCGCGAAGCAGACGGAGCACCCGCCGAAGACGGCCTGCAAGGGTGAGAACGCGACGGTCAAGGCGATCAACTCGGTCATGAAGGGCACCGACTGGCGCTCGACGGCGATCGTCGTGTGGTGGGACGAGTGGGGCGGCTTCTACGATCACGTGAAGCCGCCGACCGCCGACGGGGTCGACGGCACGGTCGCGGGCTTGAACGCGCTGATCTCCTACGGGTTCCGCGTGCCGCTGCTGGTGATCAGTCCGTGGTCGCGGAGCGGGCCACTTGCCGACGGTGGCTACGCGAGCCATGACTTCTACTCGCACGCGTCGTTCGCCCGGTTCGTCGAATGGGCCTTCGACCTGCCGACGCTCGGGGCGGCGGACGATCTCTCGAAGTACTCCGCCACCGAGCCGACCCCCGGCGATCTCACGGACTTCTTCGACTTCTCGAGCACCACGCCGCCGAAGGGAAAGATGGTGCTGCCGCAGCGGACCTGCCCGACGCTCACCGCGGCCCAGCGGACCTACGTGCGCACGATGGACGACGACTGAGCGTCCGTACACTCGGTCGCGTGGACCAGATCACCGTCTTCGAGGCGGCCGGCGGCATGCCGTTCTTCGCGGCGCTCGTCGATCGGTTCTACGAGGGCGTGGCCGCCGATCCCGTCTTGCTGCGGCTGTATCCGGAGCCCCAGGACCTCGCCGGAGCGCGACACCGGCTGACCTTGTTCCTTGCGCAGTACTGGGGCGGCCCGAGCACGTATAGCGACGAGCGCGGGCATCCTCGGCTGCGCATGCGGCACGCGCCGTTCGCGATCGGTCCCGACGAGCGCGACCGCTGGCTGTCGCACATGCGGGCCGCGCTCGACGAGCTGGCTCCCGCGCCCGAGGTACGCGCGAAGTTCGACGAGTACTTCGGGTTCGCCGCCGAGTCGATGCGGAACCGCGACTGATGCCGGTCGATCTCGCGGTCGTCAACGGCCGCGTCCACACGGTGGCGGGGAAGGTCGCCGAGGCGGAGGCCATCGCCGTCACGGGCAGCAAGATCGAGGCGGTTGGCCGCGACGACGAGATCCGAGATCTCTGCGGCCCGAAGACCCGCGTGATCGACGCCGGCGGTGCGACGGTGCTCCCGGGGTTCATCGACGCCCACAACCACGTCCGGCTGGGCTCGAACCCCGGCGCCGTCTCATTGTTCGGCGCGACGTCGCTCGACGAGATCCGTCTGCGACTGGACGCGTTCGCCGACGCGCACCCCGATGCGACCTGGATCGAGGGCGAGGGGTGGAACTACGTCGCGGTCCCCGGCGGTTCGCCGACGGCGGAGATGCTCGCGGGAAGCGGTCGCGGGAAAGCGCTGTTCCTGTTCTCCTACGACGTCCACACCGTCTGGCTGAACCGCGAGGCGCTTCGCCGGCTCGCCATCACGCGCGACACCGCGCACCTGCCGTGGGGAACGGTCGAGATGGACCCCGTGACGGGCGAGCCGACCGGCTACGTCCACGACTTCGCGGTGCTCGGGATCAGCGAGGACGGCCAGCGCGCGCTCGAACCCCACATCCCGGGGTACGCGCGAGACGCGCAGTACGAGCGTCTCGTCACCTCGCTCGACATGGCCGTCGGGTACGGCATCACGACGATCGTCGAGCCGCAGAACGGTCTCGATGACATCGAGCTGTTCGTGCGGGCAGCCGATGAGGGGACGCTGCGCTCCCGGCTCATCGCGGCGATGCTCTGCCTGCCCGGAACCGACGGCCCTCGGCTCGACGCGCTCGTGGAGGCGAAGCGGACCTTCGCCGACGACCGCTTCCGCGTGGGGCCGATCAAGCTCTACATCGACGACGTGATCGAGCCGCACACCGCCGCGATGCTCGAGCCCTACGCCAACGCGGCCACGGCAGGCGACACGTTCTGGCCGCCGGCGGAGTACGCCGGGTTCCTGCTGGAGCTCGAACGACGAGGTCTCCAGGCGTTCACGCACGCCACCGGGGACCGCGGGATCAGGACGGTCCTCGACGCCGTCCAGGCGTGCCGCGAGGAGCTCGGGCCGGTGGATGTTCGCCACCAGATCGTGCACGTCGAGTGCGTGCATCCGGATGACCTCCCCCGCTTCGGTGAGCTCGGCGTCGTCGCGTGCATGCAGCCGCGGCACTGCGCGCCCGACATCGTCCAAGAGTGGCGCGCGAACGTGGGCCCCGAGCGTGAACGGTTCGCGTGGCCGTTCCGGTCGATCGCCGCCGCGGGAGGCACGCTCGCGTTCAGCTCCGACTGGAACGTGGCCGAGATGGACCCGATGACCTGGCTCTACACGGCGGTGACACGCGCCGACCTCGAGGGCAACGACGCGTGGAACGGCGCGGAGACGGTGGATCTGGAGACCGCGGTGCGCGCCGCGACCGGCGGATCGGCCTTCGCGAACCACGTCGAGGATCGCCGGGGGGCACTCGTCGCTGGCTACGACGCCGATCTCGTCGTGCTCGACCGCGACCTGATCGAACCGGGTGATCCGCGCGCGATCCTCGACACGCACGTCACGCACTCGGTCGTCGACGGCGTCGTCGCGTTCGAACGGTGAGCTAGGTCCGGCTGAGCTCGGGCGGGATCTGGCCCATCCGCCCGGCCTGGTGATCCTCGACGGCCTGCACGATCTCCTCGCGCGTGTTCATCACGAACGGTCCGTACCACGCGATCTGCTCCCGGATCGGGAGCCCGCCGAGCAGGAGGGCATCCATGCCGGCAGCGTGCCGCTCGTCCTGGTCCGCGTCCGCACGGAGCTCGATCGCGTCGCCGGGGCCGAGCACGGCGATCTGACCCTCATGGATCGGGCGGCCGTCGGTGCCGACCGTGCCGTGACCCGACACGACGTAGACGAGCGCGTTGAAGTCTCGGCGCCACGTGGTGCGCAAGCGCGCCCCCGGAGCGAGTGTCGCGTGGGCGTAGGTGATCGGCGTGCTCGTGTCGCCGGGGCCGCGCTTGCCCGCGAGCTCACCCGCGATCAAGCGCACGACCGCGCCGGCGTCCTCGGAGGCGATCAACCCGAGGTCGCCCGCCTCGAGATCCTGGTACCGCGGGTCGCGCCACTTCTCGGCCGCGGGCAGGTTGACCCACAGTTGGAACCCGTGGAAGAGCCCGCCGCCATCGAGCAGGTCCTGGGTCGGCATCTCCGAGTGCACGACGCCCGAGCCCGCCGTCATCCACTGCGTCGCGCCGTCGGTGATCACCCCGCCGCCACCGTGGGAGTCGAGGTGCCGGATCTTGCCGTCGAGCATGTAGGTCACGGTCTCGAAGCCCCGGTGCGGATGGTCGGGCGCGCCCTTGGCCTCGCCCGGCGCGTACTCGACGGCACCCATGTGGTCGAGCATGAGGAACGGGTCGGCCCACGACAGGTCGATCCCGGCGGTCGCCCGACGCACCTGGAACCCCTCGCCTTCGAGGAACGACGGCGCATCGGCGATGTCGACGACCTCGCGCGTGGGAGCGTCCTCAGCGGGGTCGAGGCGCGCGAGGGCGCTGGCGTCGGTCGGCGTGATCGCTGGCATCTCGCGGTGAACGGTCCCCGGGCCCAGGCTATTCCCGCGACCGGTCGCGGACGAGCAGGACCACGCAGCCGACGGCCGCGATCGCCGCGAACGCGAACCACTGGATCGCGTAGGACAGGTGCGGCCCGTTGTCGAACGTCGGCGCCGGCGGCGGGATCGGTAGCTGTTGCGACGGTATCTGGGTCTGCAACAGGAGGTAGACGGGCAACAGGCGGAACGGGAGACCGGCGCGCCCGAGGTCGACCCGCGTGGCGATCGACGGCGCCGGCGAGATCGCCGGCGCCGTCAGCTGGTCGGGCGGCAGCGCCACGCCGGTCACCGTGACGCGGCCGCCGGGGGCGGCCGCCGTCCCGGTGACCGGCACCCCCGTCACGTCGATCGGTACCCACCCGCGGTCGACGACGACGGCGGTGCCGTCACCGAGCTCCAACGGCGTCAGTACGTGGTTGCCGGGATCGCCTTCCGCGGTGGTCCGCCCGGAGAGGATCCACTCCTGGGCCGGGTCGTACGTGCCGGTCACCGTGACGTGTCGGTAGGCGAGCTCCGCCGGCGCGACGTCGCCGATCGGCACGGCCGGCGCCCTGCCGCGCGCTTGCCAGGTCGCGTTGGCCTCGCGGCGACCCTGCAGGCGGTCGAGCTGCCAGAAGCCGAGGCGAACACACGTCGCCGTGACGATCACGGCCACCGCGATGAGGATGCTGTGACGAACCCGAGGTGCCACCGTCGGAGGATAGCGACGGCCACTCGGCAGCCCCGATGCTCCGACGCGCAGCTGATCGTTCCAGTGCGAACCTCGCCGCTACGACCCCTTGATCTCCTGGATCGTGTTGCCGCCGTCCACGACGATCGCGGCGCCCGTCACGTAGCTCGCGCGATCGCTCGCGAGGAACGCGACCACCTCGCCGATCTCTTCCGGCGTGCCGGACCGGCCGACGGGCGTGTGCACCCCCGCAGCAGCCTCATCCTGCAGCTGGGAAGCGGTCGCGATCCATCCCGGCTGGACCGAGTTGACGGTGACGCCCGCGGACGCGACCTCGATGGCGATCCCGCGCATCAGACCGTCCATCCCACCCTTCGCGGTCGCGTAGCCGCTGGACCCGGGGGCGGTCACGACGGGCCCGGTGACCGAGGAGACCATGACGACGCGGCCCCAACCGCGATCGACCATGGACGGGACCACCTCGCGCGTGACGTTGAACGCCGTCGTCAGCGTCCGCGCGATCTCCAGATCGAACCGGGCGGGGTCCAGCGCGACGAAGGGCGACTCGCCATCGTCGGCGGCGCCGACCGACGTCATGCCCGCATTGTTGACGAGGATGTCGATCCGCCCGAAGCGGTCCATGACCGAGGCGACCGTCGCGGCGACCGCGACTCGATCGGTCAGGTCGGCGATGAAGCCCTCGGCGTCGGTGCCGGCCGCGCGGAGCTCGGCCGCTCGCTGCTGGATCCGGTCGGTCGTCGAGGCGATCGCGACCGCCGCGCCCTCCCGCCCCAGGATGCGAGCGGTCGCGAAGCCGATGCCGCTCGGCGACCCCGCACCCGTGACGAGTGCGACCCGGTCCGCGGCCTCCGCGAGCATCCGCGAAGCCTAGCGGAGCCGCTCAAGACGCAGATGCCCAGCGACCGATGCTTCTTGGGAAGACGGCGCGGCGGTGTCGTTCGTCCCGTGAGACGAGCGATCCGCCACAGCCGGCTCGGCTCGGGGGATGGAGGTGATGGAGGGTGCGACACGTCTTCGCACGTGTGCTCCGCCGGTTGGGTGACCAGGCGGGGGCGACCGCGGTCGAATACGCCCTGATGCTCGCGCTGATCGCGATGGTGGTCGCGGTCGCCGTGGCGTTCTTGGGTCACGCGACGAGCGGTCAGTTCGCCAGCTTCAAGTTCTCGCCGTAACGGCGTTGCGCCGTCGCGACGAACAACACCTGCCGCGCTACGCGGGCGGTGGGGGAGGTGGTGGTGCGCCGCCGCCC
>JBKPRM010000097.1:0-5052 GCA_046734555.1 Actinomycetota bacterium
GTCGCGACGAGCTCCCGGTCCACGTCGACCTCGACTTCTTCGACGGCCGCAAGGGCGGGCACATGTCGATCAGCGGCATCAGCGGCGTCGCCACCAAGACGTCGTTCGCGCTGTTCTTCCTTCGCATGCTCACGGCGCACCCGAAGGTTCGCGGCGCTCTCACCCACGATCGCGGGCGATGCGGTCAGCACGCGCAGGAAGAACAAGGCGAACGACGTCTTCGTCGCGACACCCGAGATGCCCGCGATCGACATGTGCCCGCCCTTGCGGCCGTCGAAGAAGTCGAGGTCGATGTGCACCGGCAGGCCGTCGCGGCCCAACCCGATCGCGAGCGGCCGCTCCATCTGATCGGCGTAGAGCGCGCGCCGGCGCTCCTCGCCCGTCGCCCGTTCGACCGTCTCGCCGGGATCGGCCGACACCCAGATCTCGGGGTCGACGCGTGTGACGGCGACCGTCGCGGTCCGCACCTTCTGTGCGGGCATGATGCCGAGCTCGGCGATCCGGTGGGTGTCCGATTCGTACTGGGCTCCCTCGTATACCGCTTCGGCCTCGGTGACGACGCCGTAGGTGCTTACCTCCCCGACCTTCGGCACGTGGGTGCGCACGACGACGAGGTCGTCCAGCTGCAGGAACTGGTCGTCGTCGATCACGACGCGGAACTCCGCGGTGCGGGTGTGCTCCGAGCCGAGGACCCGCCCGACCGTCCCCTCGGTCATGAGGCGACCCGCTCCGAGACCGCGCCACGCAGGGCCCGGTAGACCAGCCCGACGTCGCCCATGCGGTGCCGGAGCTGGCGTTCCAACGCGCCGATGGGCACCAGGTTCTGCGGCGCGCGCGGGTCGAGGTGCGGCGCCGAGGCGACGAGCGGAAGCACCGCCGCCGTGCGGTCCGCGATCACGCGGACCCGCTCGAGCGGCAGGTGCACCGATGCCTCGCACCGGACGATGCCGCTCCACGAATGGCCTCCGTTCACGTCGGCGAGCCGCACGTACCAGGAGTACCGCCCGAAGTCCTTGATCGCGAACAGCGGGGTGCGTTGCGCGCATCGCAGCGACGCGATGAGTGCGTTGCGATCTGGCCGGAGGTAGGTTACGCGGTGGCTCTTCACGATGCCGACGACCTCGTGTGGACCGAGCTCGTTCAGCGGACCGTCGGCGAGCACGAAGGCGCCGCCGGACAGCTCGGTCGCGAGCGCGCCCTCGGCTTCGCGCATCTTGGTCTGCAGGGCGTGCACCAGTGCGTCACCGTCGCGCGCCCCGATCGTCATCGTCTCGTAGGGCGGCTGCAGATCGATCGCCGGGAACAGCTCGGGCCTGCCGCACGCGACGATCGCCCACCGCTCGAGGTGGACCTCGCCGATGTGGGACCGAACCTCGGCGCGCTCCCACCGGACCGCGCCGACAGCGAAGGTGCCGCAGATGCCCGGAACCGGGCCCGCGAGTGGGTCGTCGATCGTCAGCCGGGCGTCGATGCGCCTGACGCCGTCGACGAAGACGACGGGGTCGGCGCCGTCGTCGATACCGTCGCGGGCGGCCCACCCCACGCCTTCGACCGTGTCGTCGACGGAGCCCTCGGCGGGGGTGAGCTCCGCCGTATCGAGCGGCGCGCCGTACTCGGGCGACCAGCCCTCGACGAAGATCCGGGCCATACCGGGCGGATACTACGCCCGGCCCCCGACACGCCAGCTCAAGCGGGTGAAGTCATGGAGCTCGCCGTGGACCACGTGCCGTCCGCGTAGACGAGGACGATGGTTCGCACCGCGCTGGGACAGCAATGGGCGTCGCCGGGCCGATAGACCGCCTCGCGAAGTGTCAGCCCGACGGGATCGGTCGATGCGGTGACCACCCGGTCGCATCCGGCGGAGCGATAGATGCGCTCCCCGGTCGCGAGATCGACGACCAAGGTCGAGCCGCACGCACCCGAGCCGCCGGTCTCGGCCGACACGATCGCGTCGGCCGACCCATCACCCGAGACGTCCGCGACGTCGGCCGTCAGGTTCTGCAGCGGGTGGCGTTCCGACGGGAAGGCCTCGCCCCACACCGGTCGCCAGGGCGCGCCGCCGTCATCGAAGCGACGCCAAACGGCGATCCCTCGGTCGAGCCGGAACGGGTCGGGTCCGGGAATCGTCCACGCCACGACGATCGCATCGCCGGCCGACGTCGAAGCGTCCCAGCTGCCGGTCACTTGTGCCTGTAGCGGGATCAGCGCAGCGGCGGGAACGTCACCCGGTCCGACGGCGTCGCCGAACCCGGGCGGGATACCCGCCGGCAGCGTGGGTGCGACCGAGACGGATGGCGCGATCGGCGGGGACGGCGGGGTCGTTCCGGCGCCCGTGCATGCCGAAGCGAGCGCGAGGACGATCGGGATCGAGCGCCGAAGCACGGCGGCGATGCTACGGCACCGTTCCGCTGCGCCGGGACGCGCGCGTAGGATGCGCCCGTGGATCAGACGCTCGCGCCCAAGCCGGCAGGCGGCTCGCACGTCACGCTCACCCAACTCATGGAGATCACCGACGCGAACGTCGCCGGGAACGTGCACGGCGGCGTGGTCATGCGCCTCGCGGATACCGCCGCCGCGCTCGCCGCGATCCGCCACGCAGAAGCGCTCTGCGTCACGGTCAGCGTCGATGAGATCTCGTTCCTCGAGCCCGTGCATGTCGGGGACGTCGTCACGCTTCGCGCGTCGGTGAACGACGTCGGCACCACGTCGTTGGAATGTGGCGTGCGCGTCGAGGCCGAGAACCCCATCACGGGGCGGAGCGTGCACGCCGCGACCGCGTACTTCGTGTTCGTCGCGCTCGACGAGGATGGCCACCCGCGCGCCGTGCCCCCGATCGCCGTTTCGAGCGACACCGAACGACGCCGCCAGCGCGCCGCGAAGCTCCGGCGCACCGCCCGCATGCAGCACAAGGAAGCGCTGCTGGCGGAGCGCGACGCCAACCGGTCGCCATCCACCTGACGGCCCTCGGCGGGGCCGTGGGAGGATGGATGCAGACACCGATGGAAGGACGTCGATGACCGATCCGTTCGACGGCGCCCGTGGGCGCCTCGCTACCGCCGACGGCGACGTCGAGATCGCGCGCCTGGCGTGGCTCACCGATGAGGGCGTCGGCGACGTCGAGCGGCTTCCGCACACATTGAAGATCCTCCTGGAGAACCTGCTGCGCCGCGCGGGGACGCGAGACGTGCGCGACGAGGACGTCGCCGCGCTCGCCGGATGGCCGGGCCCCGCGAAGGACATCGCGTTCATGCCGGGGCGCGTGTTGATGCAGGACTTCACAGGGGTCCCGGCCGTCGTCGACCTCGCGGCGATGCGCAGCGCCGTCGATCGCGCGAGCGGCGACCCCGACGTCGTGAACCCCCTCGTGCCGGTCGATCTGATCATCGATCACTCGGTACAGGTCGACCTGTTCCGGACCGCGGAGGCGTACCAGGCGAACATCGACTTCGAATACCGGCGCAACGGCGAGCGCTACCGGTTCCTGCGGTGGGCGCAGCAGGCGTTCGACAACGTGCGTGTCGTGCCGCCGGGCGCCGGGATCTGCCACCAGGTCAACCTGGAGCATCTCGGACAGGTGGTGACGGTCCGCGACGGGTTCACGAGCCCCGACACGATCGTCGGTACGGACTCGCACACCACGATGATCAACGGGCTCGGCGTGCTCGGCTGGGGTGTCGGGGGGATCGAGGCCGAGGCGGCGATGCTCGGACAGCCGATCGCGCTGACACAGCCGACCGTGATCGGGGTCCGCCTGGTCGGCGCGATGCCGCCCGGGACGACCGCGACCGACCTCGTCTTCACGTTGACGCAGATGCTTCGTGCACATGGCGTCGTCGGCCGCTTCGTCGAGTTCACCGGAGACGGGCTTTCGACCCTGCCGATCGCCGACCGCGCGACCCTCGCGAACATGTGCCCGGAGTACGGCGCGACGTCGGCGTACTTCCCGGTGGACGAACAGACGCTCGCGTACCTGCGGTTCACCGGCCGTGCAGCGGCCGCCGATCTGGCTGAACGCTACGCGAAGGAACAGGGCCTGTTCCGGATCGACGGATCACGCGAGCCGGCGTTCACCGAGGTGCTGGAGCTCGACCTCACCTCGATCGAACCCTCCGTCGCGGGGCCGAAGCGGCCGCAGGACCGTGTCGCTCTGCCCGACGTCTGGTCCTCGTTCGTCGCCGCGTTCCACGACCATGCGGTGCCCGATCCGAAGGGCGGCGAGGTCGGTGACTTCGTTGCCGAGGGCGGCCGCCCGAGACAGGAGCAGTTGCCCGGGGGCGACGATCTCTCCGACGTCGAGGTCGAGGCCGACGGCATGCGCCTGCACGACGGCTCGGTCGTGATCGCGGCGATCACCTCGTGCACGAACACCTCGAACCCATCGGTGATGGTCGCCGCCGGGCTGCTCGCGAAGCGGGCGGTCGAGGCCGGCATCACGTCGCGGCCATGGGTCAAGACGTCGCTCGCCCCGGGCTCGCGCGTGGTCACCGACTACCTCAACCGATCCGGCCTGACGCCGTACCTCGAGAAGCTCGGGTTCGGGCTCGTCGGGTACGGCTGCACGACCTGTATCGGGAACTCCGGGCCGCTGATCGACGAGGTCGCGCAGGCGGTCGACGAAGGCGACCTCAACGTGGTCGCCGTGCTCTCGGGCAACCGCAACTTCGAGGGCCGGGTGCACCCCCAGGTGCGCGCTTCCTACCTTGCGTCTCCGCCGCTCGTCGTCGCGTACGCGCTCGCAGGTCGCGTCGACATCGATCTGAGTTCCGAGCCACTCGCCCAGGGCCCCGGGGGGCCGGTATTCCTCCGCGACCTCTGGCCGGCGCCCGAGGAGATCGCCGAGGCGGTCTCGTCGTCGATCGATCCGGAACAGTTCGGCGAGGAGTACGCACGGATCTGGGACGGCGACGACCGATGGCAGGCGCTCGATACGCCCGACGGTTCGGTCTACGCCTGGGAGGAGTCATCGACCTACGTGCAGGAGCCGCCGTTCTTCGCGCATCTCGAGCCGCGGGAATATCGCGACATCGAGGGCGCGCGCATCCTGGTCAAGGT
>JBKPRM010000098.1:0-5203 GCA_046734555.1 Actinomycetota bacterium
CAGTTCGGCTACGCGGCGATGGCCGCCGGGCGCCGCGTCGAGGTGTTCTGCTTCGCCACACGCCTGACTCGCGTCACACGCGTGCTGCGTGCGAAGGACCCGGATCGGGCGATGCACGAGATCGGGCGACTGGTCGCCGACTGGGAGGGTGGCACGCGGATCGGGGAGTCGCTGAAGACGCTGCTCGACGGCTGGAGCCAGCGTGCCGCGCTCCGCGGGGCCGTGGTCGTGCTGTGCTCGGACGGGCTCGAGCGCGGCGACCCGCAGTTGCTGCGGACCCAGATGGCCCGCCTCCGGCGCCTGGCGTATCGGGTGGTGTGGGCCAACCCGTTGAAGGGTTCGCCGCGCTACGAACCGCTCGCACGCGGGATGGCCGCGGCGCTGCCGAGCGTCGACGTCTTCTTGTCCGGACACAACCTCGAGAGCCTCGAAGCGATCGCCTCGGCGCTCGATCCGTAGGCGGCTACCCTGTGCGCATGCCGGTGGACGACATCGTGCTGGACGACGTTGCCGCGGAGGACGCCCCACCGCCCCCCGCTCGCTTCGGTGGGCGCAGGTTCTGGATGGTCGCGGCCGCGCTGTTGTTCGCGGGTGTCTTCGTGGTCGTCGAGATATTCGCCAACTTCGGCCTGAAAGACACGATCGCGCACGCCGAGCACAGCCTCGACCTCGCGCGGACGGCCGCCGGCCTCGTGCGCGATGCCGACGGTTCGTTCGGCGACGCCGATGCCGTCCGCCTCCCGGTGGTCGAGCCCTCGCTGTCGTGGCTCCCGGGCGGGGAGCCGAGCGCCGGCTTGGATCAGGTGAGCGTCGCGACACGGGGATCCGAGTGGGGCGCCGCTGTCGAGGCGCGACCGGGAGCCTGCTTCTACCTGCACCTCGTCGACGGGGGGCAGGCACGCTTCGGTGTCGGAACGCTCTGCACAGGCGAAGAGGCTTTGCAGGCGAACGACTCTCAGTGGTAACGTCACGCCGGGTCGCCCGACCTACCTACATTCAAGTATCCGTCGCTCGGTGCCGACACCTCACCCATGCGGGCGACATGGACGGCGGCAAGACGCGGCGCGGGGCTGGTCGCAGCGACGGCGATCGTCCTCGCGATCGCCAGCCAATCGGCGCTCGCCGCACCGTCCGTGGTCGCGAGGAAGCGGCTCGCGCCAGGCGTGACCTACAAGGCGATCGTCGACAACTCCTACCCGATCCACATGTACGCGCTGAAGTTCCGCCGTGGCACGAAGGCGACCCTCGACGGCGTGCTGAGCGCTTCTCCGATCAGCACCGCGAAGAAGACCAGCGACATGGCCGTGGGGGCAGGGGCCCTCGCCGCGGTGAACGGCGACCTGAACGACTGGCCCGGACGTCCGACCCACCAGTACGTGATGGACGGGATGGTCATGCAGACCGGCGATCGCCCAGGCTATTCCTTCGCACCCCGGCAGGACGAACGAGGGGCGACGATCGGTCGGTTCCCGCTCCGGGTCTCCGCGACCTCGTCGCACCCGGCCACCACGGTGCCGGTCGTCAGCTGGAACGAGGAAGCGCCGAGGACCGACGAGGTCGTCGGGTACAGCTGGTACGGCGGCAAGGCGAACCACCCGTCCCCGGACCAATGCAGCGCCCGGTTGGTCTCGCCGACCGCGATGCGGTGGAACACGAACCGACTCGGGACCGGGCGCGACTACACGGTCGACGCCGTTCGGTGCAGCAGCACCGTCGGGATGTCGGTCGGCAGCGCGAGCGCCGTCGTGCTGAGCGCCAAGCTCGTGGGGGCCGGCGCCGCGTGGATCAAGGGCCTGGTGGTGGGCAGCACGATCCACGTGGGATGGACGAACGACAGTCCCGACGCGATGGACGTCATCAGCGGTAGCGCGCTGATCCTGCACAACGGCGCGATCCAGTACGACCCCGGGTGCAACGCCGATCTCTGCCGGCGGAACCCGAGGACGGCGGTCGGCGTCACGGCCCAGGGACGCGTCGTCCTGCTGGTGGTCGACGGTCGAACGTCCAGCTCGGTCGGGTTCACGCTGTATCAGCTCGCCAAGGAGCTGAAGGCGCTGGGGGCGGTCGACGCCGTGAACCTCGACGGGGGTGGCTCAGCCACGATGTGGGTGAAGGGTCTCGGCGTCGTGAACCACCCGACCGACTCGACGGGGGAGCGACCGGTCTCGAACGCGATCGTCGTGTTGCCGAGCCGAGACCGGAGCGAGCCACGGCCGCTCCGAGCACGGCGGATCTAAGGCGCCATCGCGCGGTCGAGCAGCTCGATGGGGTGGGCGATCACCACGCCGTCCCCTTCGTCGCGTAGGTGCGCGGCGATCTGCACCGAACATCCCGGGTTCGCCGAGGCCACCACCGTCGCGCCTGTCCGAGCGATCGCGTGCGCCTTCTCCGCGCCGAGCGCCGAGGCCATCTCGGGCTGGGTGGCCGCGTAGATGCCCGCCGCGCCGCAACACCGATCGCCGTTCCCGATCTCGACGAGCTCAAGCTCGGGGATCGAGCGGAGGAGCGCCCGCGGCCCGTCATGGATGTGCTGAGCCCGCAGCGCGTGGCACGCGTCGTGATAGGCGACGCGAAGGGGAACCGGGCCCAGCTCGACGTCGCCGAGCCCGTTCGTCGCGAGGAAGGTCATCAGGTCCTGAACGGGGAGTCCCGTTCCGGGTTCGAGGGACTCGTACGTCGCCATATGGGCACCGCAACCCGCCGCGTTCACGATCACCGTCTCTGCGCCCTTGAACGCGTGATGCGCGCGCGTCGCGAGACGCCTCGCGATCCGGAGCCGCCCGTTGTGCGCCGCGAGAGCGCCGCAGCACGCCTGACCGCGCGGCACGACGACGCGCCATCCGGCGCGTGACAGCACGCGGATCGTCGCCAGGTTGACCGCGTGGAACCACCGATCTTGCACGCATCCGGCGAGCAACGCGACGGTGCCGCGCACCTCGAACCCGGCCGGCTCGGTCACACGGGGCAACGTCGCGAACGGCGCGGCGCGTTCGGGAACCATCGCCCGAACGCGTGCGGGCAGGACCGGTCGAAGGACGGGCTGCAGGGCCGTCGCGAGACGGATCAGGGAGGGGTGCGGCAGGAGCCAGTGGAACCCGAGCCAATGCAGCAGCCGTGTCTGGGGTCGGCGGGTCGGCTCGACCTGTTCGCGCGCTGCCTCCATCATCCTGCCGAACGGCACGTGCGATGGGCAGACGTCTTCGCACGCGCGGCAGACGAGGCATCGATCCATGAACGACACGAACGACGTCGAGACGTCGGCGCCGGTCGATACCGCTTTCATCGCGGCGATCCGTCCCCGCGGTGAGGCCGTCTCGTCGCCGGTGAGGCGGTAGGTCGGGCAGTGAGGCAGGCACAACCCGCATGCGACGCACGTCGAGAGGTCCTCCGGGGTGGGAGCGTCGCGGCCCGGACGCCACGCCGACGGCTCGGTGACCGCCGCGATGAATCGGGCGCCTTCCGGGAGATCGGTGCCGAGCGGCTCAGCCATCGCAGGGATGCTACGGCCCCCGGCGGCGGGCGTGGCGAGCGGTCTAGGCTTGCCACCGATGGACCTGGCGAGGAAGCTCCGCGCGTCGCGAGCCGCCTCGTCGTTCACCGAATCGGTGATCCGCGAGATGACGCGGCTCGCGCAGGTGCACGACGCGATCAACCTCGGGCAGGGGTTCCCCGACTTCCCCGCGCCGGCGGAGGTGAAGGAGGCCGCGCAGCGAGCGATCGCCGAGGACCACAACCAGTACCCGATCACGTGGGGCGTGCCGGCGTTCCGCGATGCGATCGCCGAGGTCTACGCCCGCGACTACGGCATGACCGTCGACCCCGAGACGGAGATCTGTGTGATGTGCGGCGCGACCGAGGCGATGTCGGCGGCCTTCCTCGGCCTGCTCGATCCGGACGACGAGGTCGTGGTGTTCGAGCCGTTCTACGAGAGCTATGGGCCCGATGCGATCCTCGCGGGCGCGTCGCTTCGGCACGTCACCCTCACGCCACCGCACTGGACGTTCGATCCCGAGGAACTCGCGACAGCGATCGGTCCGCGGACCCGCGCGATCGTCGTCGGCTCGCCGCACAATCCGACCGGCAAGGTGTTCACGCGGGAAGAGCTGACGCAGATCGCGGAGCTGTGCCAGGAGCACGACGTGATCGCGATCACGGACGAGATCTACGAGCACATCACCTACGACGGCGCCGTCCACATCCCGATCGCGACGCTTCCCGGCATGCGCGAGCGCACCGTCACCATCGGCGCGCTGTCGAAGACCTACGCGGTCACGGGTTGGCGCGTCGGATGGGCGATCGCCGCGCCGGGGCTGATGGCGGGCATCCGCGCGACGCATGACTTCCTGACCGTCGCGGCCGCGACGCCGTTGCAGCTCGCCGGTGTCGCGGCGCTGGCGTTGCCGTCGAGCTACTACGAGCGCACGCGTGCCGAGTACCAGGAACGGCGTGACGTGATGCTGCGGGTCTTGCGCGATGCGGGGCTCGTTGCCGACCCGCCGCAGGGTGCCTATTACGTGATGGCCGACATCTCGTCGCTCCGGCAGCCGAACGACGTCGCGGCTGCGCGCTGGTTGGTGGAGGAGGTCGGCGTCGCGGCCGTGCCGGGCTCGTCGTTCTTCTCACGACCGGAGCTGGGTTCCCACCTGCTGCGGTTCGCCTTCCCGAAGCGGGTCGAGACGCTCGAGGAAGCCGGCCGGCGGTTGCAGGCCGCGCGCCGGTAGGACGCACAGCCAGCGCGGCGCGGTCCGTGCGGGATCACGGCGCCGGGAGGACGCCGGCCGGGTCGAAGGCGGCTTTGATCCGCCGCTGGATCGCCGGCAGGGGAGGCTCGACCGGCTCGACCGGCGCGGTGCCACGCACCAGGTTCGCGACGCCCCCGAGCGACGCGGCCCGCTGCTGCATCGCCGCGACGCCGTCGCCGTCGCGCGGGACCCACGCGTACCCGACCCCCGCCAACGCCCGATATCCCTCCACACCTTCGAGCAACCGGTCGAGGCGCGAAGGCGTGACCGCCGCCTCGACCAGGGTGGTCGCTTCCGGGAACGCCGGGCCGTACCAGCCGACCGGATCGTCGTCGGCCATCACGGCAATCGTGTTCGCGACGCGCGCTTGCTCGTCGACCTCCTTCGGCCACCCCTCGAGCCGCAACACGGTGCGGTCGTGCTCGGCGATCACGGCCGCGGGCAATGGCACGGTCTCGAGC
>JBKPRM010000099.1:0-11243 GCA_046734555.1 Actinomycetota bacterium
CCTCCCCTCGGACAGGCCACCATCCGACCAACATCGGGCGCGGTCGTCGAGAGGGACGAACAGCCGACAGCTACGAGCCGAAGGCGAGCGCCGAGAGCTCGCCGAGCCGGTAGATCGTGTTCGGCAGGATGAAGATCCCGACGATCCCGATCAGGGCGAGCGTCGAGACGATCCCGATCAGGGCGGGCGTGGTGGTCGTGCTCACCGCGACCTCGTCCTCCTCCGGATCCTCGAAGATCATCGCGCGGGGGATCAAGAAGTAGTACGCCACGCTGATCACGGAGTTGATCACCATGATCGCTGCGAGCACCGGGCCGATCCAGGCACGTGGGTCGCCCAGCCCGCCCCGGTCGATCGCCACGGCGAAGATCCCCAGCTTCGCCCAGAACCCCCCGGTCGGCGGCACGCCGGCGAGCGAGACCATGAACGCCGTCATCGCGATCGTCAGGAGCGGCGCCGTCCGCGACAGACCGCGGAAGTCGTCGATCAGGAGGCTCGGGCGACGCTCGGCGACCGCCGTCGTGACGGCGAACGCGCCCATGTTCATCACCGCGTAGATCAGGATGTACGCCACCGCCGCCTGGAAGGCGCCGCGGTTCACGCCCGCGTCGGCAGTGACGAGCGCGAACGGCAACAAGATGTAGCCGGACTGGGCGATCCCCGAGTAGGCGAGCAGCCGCACGGCCTGCGTCTGGCGGAGCGCCACGAAGTTCCCGAGGCTCATCGTCAGCACGGATAGCAGCGCGAAGATCGGCGTCCACAGGGACGCCTGTCCAACGAACGCGACGAACATCAGCTGCAGGAGCCCGGCGAAGCCAGCCGCGCTCGAGGCGACGGCGAGGAAGGCGGCGACGGGCACCGGCGCGCCCTCGTAGGTGTCGGGCGCCCAGAACTGGAAGGGCACCGCGGAGACCTTGAAGGCGAACCCCACGATCACGAACAGGATCGCGACCTCGGCGAGCGTCTCCTGCGCACCCTGCAGTCTCGACAGGCCGTCGGCGATCGCGTGCAGCTCGAGCTGCCCGGTCAGCCCGTAGATCAGGCTCATCCCGTAGAGCATCACGGCGGTCGACAGCACCCCGATGATGAAGAACTTCAGGCCGCCCTCGTTCCCCTTGATGTCGGACTTGCGGAAGGCCGCCATCAGGAACCCGGGCGCCGACACGAGCTCGAGCGCGAGGAACAGCATCAGAAGGTTCCGTGACGCCGGCATCAAGATGCAGCCGAGGAACGACGTCAGCAGCAAGAAGTAGTACTCGCCTTGGTAGAAACCGCCGAGGCGCAGGTAGCGGTACGAGATGAGCAGCACCGCGGCGGCGGCCGCGAGGAAGAACCCCTGGAAGATCAGGGTGAAGGCGTCCACCACGTAGGCGCCACCAAAGACGGTCCGCTCACCGCCGCCGATCAGTGAGAGCACCGCGCCGAACGCGGCGACCACGCCGAGCAGAGCGACCCACATCGACGCCGCCTTGGCGCGTGCGGGCAGGAACAGGTCGACCACCAGGACGATCAAGATCGTCGCCGAGACGATCTCGACCGGCAGCAGCGCGTGGTGGTCGATCGGCACGGCCTACCCCACGCCCAGATGCTGCACGATCTGGTCGACCCCGAGCTTCGTGCTCTCGAGGATGATGCTCGGCACGATGCCGAGCACGAGGGTCAGGGTGAGCAGCGGGACCCAGGAGACCCACTCGATCGCGAGGATGTCGCGGAACCCGTGCTCCCGCCATCGGGTCGGCGCCTCCCCTTGGTTCACGCGCTGCAGCATCCACAGGAAGCACCCCGCGGTGAGGATCGTGCCGATGCCGCCCACCACCATGTAGACCTGATACAGGTTCGTGCTCAGCACCTCGGCCGGGTTGAACGAGCTCAGCAGCGACATGAACTCGCCGATGAAGCCCGCGAGGCCGGGGAGGCCGAGCGAGGCGATCGCGACGAACGCGAAGATCCCCGCCATCTGCGGCATCAGCTGGCTCATGCCGCCGCCGATCTCGGCGATCTCTCGCGTGTGGTACCGGTCGTAGATCGACCCGACGCAGAAGAAGAGCATGCCGGTGATCACCCCGTGCGCGACCATGCCGAAGATCGCGGCCTGGATCCCGATCGTCGTGAGCGTCGCGATGCCGAGCATCACGAACCCCATGTGGCCGACGGACGAGAAGGCGATCAGGCGTTTCAGGTCCTTCTGGGCGAGGCATGCGAGCGCGGCGTAGACGATCGCGATCGCGGCGAGCGCCCCGATCCACGGCGCGAACGCGACCGCCCCCTGCGGCAACACCGGCAGCGCGATCCGGACGAACCCGTACGTGCCCATCTTCAGCATGATCCCGGCCAGCAGGACCGACCCGATCGTCGGGGCCTCGGTGTGGGCGTCGGGCAGCCACGTGTGGAACGGCCACATCGGCACCTTCACCGCGAAGCCGAGCGCGATCGCGCCGAAGACGAGCAGCTGGAACCCGTGCGTGTACCCGCCTCCCGAGCCGAACGCGGTGATGGCCGTGAGGTCGAACGTGTGCGCTCCGGTCGCCGGGTCGGTCGGACCCCGGAAGTACAGGGCAAGGAACCCGAGCAGCATGAAGACCGACCCGAACAACGTGTACAGGAAGAACTTGATGCTCGCGTACTGCCGGTTCTCTGAGCCCCACACCCCGATCAGGAAGTACATCGGGACGAGCACCAGCTCCCAGAACACGAAGAACAGGATCAGGTCGAACGAGATGAACGTGCCGGCCATGCCGGTGATCAACAGCAGCGTCAGCGCGACGAACGCCTTCGTGCGCCCCGGAGCGGGGACGTAGCGCAAGGTGTAGACGGCGCAGAGCATGCCGAGCAGGAACGTCAGCACGAACAACGGCATCGAGACCCCGTCGATCCCGACGTGGTACCGAGCACCGATCACGGGGATCCAGTTCGTGTTCTGCACGTACTGCAACTCGCCGCTGCGCCCGTAGTCGAACCCCAACGCGATCGCCACCGCGCACGCGAACGCGATCGCCGTCGTGATCACGCCCACCGAGCGGATCGCGCGATCCTGCGAGCTCGGGATGAACAGCACGACGATCGCGCCGGCGATCGGCAGGAACGTCGTGATCGTGATGGCCCAGGTCTGCCAGGTCGTCTGTGTCATCTCGTTCCCTCTGTCCTCATCTGATGAAGAGAGCGGCCAACGCGATCACGCCGGCGAACAGCCCGACCGCGTACCACTGCACCTTGCCGGACTGCAGCGTCCGGAGGCCTTTGCCGACGGTCTCGGCGACGGTGCCCGTGCCATTCACGACACCGTCGATCACCGTGCGGTCGAACCACACGATGACGACCGAGAACGCGCGCGCGGAGGCCGCCGCCCCGTTCACGAAGGCGTCCAGCACGTTCTGGTTGAACCAGTAAACGGCCGCCGACACCGTGTCGCGTACCGGCAGCACGATCGCATTCATGTAGAAGTCGTCGATGTAGTAGCGATGCTCCAGCACCGTCCAGAAGCCGCCGAGGCGAGGTTCCATCGGATCGGGCTCGGGCGAGTCGCGGTAGATCAGCCAGCCGATGAACAGGCCGAGCAGGGCGGCGGCCGACCCGATCAGCGCGATCAGGCCGTGGAACGTCGGTGCATGGAACTCCCCGACGTGCACCCAGTCGGCGAAGACGAAGTGCAGGAACGGCGAGCCGAGGAACCCGGCCACGACGGTTGCTGCCGCGAGCACGATCAGCGGGATCGTCATGGCCGGCGGCGACTCGTGCGGCTCGGCGTGGCCACGGTAGGAGCCGAAGAAGGTCAGCAGCACCATCCGCGCCGTGTAGTAGGCCGTGAGCACCGCCGTCACCAGGAACACGACGAACAGCCACAGGTGCCCGGTCTGCGCGGTCACGAGCAGCTCGTCCTTCGACCAGAACCCGCCGATCAACGGGAACCCGGCGAGGGCGAGCGAGCCGACCATCATCGTCCAGAAGGTGGTCGGCATCCGATCCTTCAGTCCGCCCATGTCGCTCATGTTGTTCGAGTGCACCGCGTGGATCAGCGACCCGGCGCCGAGGAACAGCAGCCCCTTGAAGAAGGCGTGGGTGAACAGGTGGAAGAAGCCCGCCGAGTACCCCTCATCGCCCATAGAGAGGCCCGCGACCATGTAGGCGAGCTGCGAGAGGGTCGAGTACGCGAGCACGCGCTTGATGTCGTCCTGGACGATCGCGAGCAGGGCTGCGCCGAGCATCGTGATCGCCGCGATGATCGAGACGAACGTGAGGACGGCCGGGTCGGCGTGCATGAAGACCTCGAACATCCGCCCGACCAGGTAGACGCCGGCGGCGACCATCGTCGCCGCGTGGATCAGCGCCGAGACCGGCGTCGGCCCCGCCATCGCGTCGGGGAGCCACACGTGCAGCGGGAACTGCGCGCTCTTGCCGATCGTGCCGCCGAACAGCAGCAGCGCCGCCGCGGTCACGAGCACGGTGTCATGGCTGAGCCCCACCGCCTGGCCGACCACCTGGATGTCCGACGTGGTGCCGCCGGCGATCACGATGCACGCGAAGATCCCGAACATGAACGGCACGTCGCCGACCCGGGTCGTGATGAACGCCTTGATCGCCGCCGAGGAGTTCACGTGGTCCTCGTACCAGTGCCCGATCAGCAGGTACGAGCAGACGCCCATGATCTCCCAGCCGACGAGCAGCTCGAAGAGGTTGGGCGCGAGCACGACGACGAGCATCGCGGCCGTGAACAGCGAGAGCACGAAGTAGAACCACGTGTAGCGCGAGTCTCCGTGCATGTATCCCGTCGCGTAGATGTGCACCATCAACGAGATGCCCGTGACGACGACGAGCATCGTCGCCGCGAGGCCGTCGACGTAGAAGCCCATGTCGACCGAGAACGCGCCGATCGTGAACCAGTGGACCCCGTCGGTGAACGGCGCGGCACCTTGGGCGATGCCGAGCAGGCACCCGAGCGAGATCACCAGCCCGACACCGAGCGCGGCGATGCCGTAGACGGGCCCCTTCCCCGGGGTGCGCTTGCCGAAGAACAACGTGAGTGCGGCGGAGGCGAAGCACAGCAGGGGGATCAGGTAGGCATGCTGCATGAACCAGTTGGGCGCGACGGCGGCCGCCTCGGCCCCCTCGCTCGCGAGCGTTCCGATCAGGCCTACCACTTGAGCAGGTCCACCTCGTCGACGTTGATCGAGGCCCGGTTGCGGAACAGCAAGATCACGATCGCGAGGCCGATGCCGACCTCGGCGGCCGCGACGGCGATCACGAACAGGGCGAACACCTGGCCCGAGACATCCTGCAGCTTCGCCGCGAAGGCGACGAGGTTCAGGTTCACGGCGTTCAGCATCAGCTCGATCGCCATCAGCACCATGACGGCGTTGCGCCGGGCGAGCACGCCGTACACGCCGGCGGAGAACAGCAGGGCCGCGAAGATCAACACGAGCGGCAGCCGGATCACGGCGTGTCGTCCTTCCGCGCGAGGACGATCGCGCCGATCAGCGCCGCGAGCAGCAGGAACGAGACGACCTCGAACGGCAGCACGTAGTCGCGGAACAGCGACTCCCCGAGCGCCGCGGTGCTGCCCGCGACCGGCTGCGATGCCGGCGTCGAATCCAGCGGCCAGACGCGGAGCGTGAGCGACGCCAGTCCGAGGAACAGCAGGACCGCCACGATCGCGCCGATCACCCGGTTCTTCCAGGTGTGGTCGAGCGTGTCGCGACCGATCGGCGCCTTCGTCAGCATCAGGCCGAACAGGAACAAGATCACGATCGCGCCGACGTAGATCAAGATCTGGGTCCACCCGACGAACTCGGCGCCGACGAGCAGGAACGTCACCCCCACCGACGCCAGCGCGATCACGAGGAACAGCGCGGCGTGGACGACGTTGTGCGCCATCACCACGGAGATCGCGGCGAGCGAACCGACCACCGCCACCACGATGAACGCATACTCCTGCGCGCTCATGAGGCAACCGCTCCGTCCGTCGCCTCGGGCTCGGGCTCGGCGCCGTCTTCTAGGAGCGGCGGGGGCTTCACGGTGTATGTCCACTCCTCGAGGCGTTCGCGCTCGTGGATCATGTTGTCGATGTCGTACTCCGCGTACTCGAACTCAGGGCTCCAGAACAACGCATCGAACGGGCACACCTCGACGCAGATGCCGCAGTACATGCACAACGCGAAGTCGATCGCGAACCGGTCGAGGATCTTGGCGCTGCGCGCCCTGCCGCCGCCGGCCGGCTCGTGCGTTTCCTTGTGGGCGTCGATGTAGATGCACCAGTCGGGGCACTCGCGGGAGCACTTGTAACAGACGGTGCAGTTCGCCTCCTTCAGCGCGATCACGCCGCGGCTCCGCGCCGGTAGATCCGGCTTGACGTGCGGGTACTGCACGGTGACGGAGCGCCGGGTCATCGTGCGAAGCGTCACGGCGAGGCCCTGCAACAGGCCGAGGCCGAAGCCCTGCTCCTTCTGCGGTGCGGTGGCCTGCGTCGCCATCTAGCGCGTCGCCACCTTCACGAACGCGACGCCGAGGATCCACACGAGGGTCACCGGCACGAGCTGGATCCACGCGAACCGCTGCAGCTGGTCCTCGCGCAGGCGCGGGAACGTCGCGCGCAGCCACACGATCACGAACGACAACGCGAAGATCTTGCCGAACATCCACAGCGGTCCCGGGATCACCGACAGTGCCGGCAGGGGGAGGTAGCCACCGAGGAACAGCACCGAGGCCACCGCCGACATCACGACGATGCCGCCGTACTCCGACAGCAGGAAGAACGCGAACTTCAGACCGGTGTACTCGGTGTAGGCGCCGAAGATGATCTCGGAATCGGCGACCGGCATGTCGAACGGCGGCCGCGTCAGCTCGGCGACCGCCGAGATCATGAACACGAGGAACAGCGGGAACAGCGGCACCACGTACCAGATGGTCCGCTGGGCCTCGACGATGCCGATCATCGACGTCGACGACGCGAGCATCACGGCCGCTGCGGCGGCGAGGACCAGGGGTAGCTCGTAGGCGATCAGCTGCGCCGCGGCCCGGAGCGCCCCCATCAGCGAGAACTTGTTCGCCGACGCCCAGCCGGCCATCAGCACGCCGATCACGCCGATCGACGACATGGCGAGCACGAAGAAGATGCCGATGTCGAGGTTCAACGCGTAGAGATCGCTGCCGAACGGGATCACCACCAGCACGACGAGGTAGGGCACGAGCGCGACGCCCGGCGCCACCGAGAAGACCGGCCCGTCGGCTGCGGCCGGGACGACGTCTTCCTTCTGGATGAACTTCGCGCCGTCGGCCATCAGCTGCGCCCACCCATGGAAGCGCCCCGCTTCCATGGGGCCGAGCCGTGCCTGCATGTGCGCGAGCACCTTGTGCTCCATGTAGCCGACGACGAGCGGCACGATGAGGAAGATGCCGAGCACCAACGCCGCTTTGATCACGAGCGGCAGCCAGTAGCCGGAGAAGAGGTCGTCGATCGCCGACGTCTCCGCGAGGATCACTCCTCCTCGTCCTCCTCGCCTTCGACGGCGCCCGGCCACGGCTTGGCCTCGCGGGTCATCAGCGGGAAGTCCTTGCGGAGCGGATAGCCCTCGAACTGCTCGGCCAGCAGGAGCTTCACCGGCCGGGGGTGGTTCTCGACCGCGATGCCGAACATCTCCATCATCTCGCGCTCATGCCAGTCACACGTCGGGAACAGGTCACTGATGGACGCGACCGACGGCTGCTCGTGCGGCAGGCGCGTCTTGATCCGCACGCTGTGACGGTTGGTCGTCGACCACAGGTGGGTGATGACCTCGAAGCCCTGTTCGGCGCCGAGATCGACGCCGGTCGTGAAGTCGCAGTAGTCGCAGCCGAACTCGGGCTCGTCGCGGCAGTACCGCACCGCGTCGTGGTACCGATCGATGGGCACCGTCGCGACCGCGTGCCCGAAGCTGTCCGCCACCTCGACGTCGTCGCCGAAGCGCGCCCGCAGCCGCGACCCGAGATCGTCAGGAGACAGCCGACGTGCCACTGCGGAACTTCTCCTGGATGTCTTCGTCCTTGATCTTGGCCTGCAGCTGCACGATGCCGTGCAGGAGTGCCTCGGGGCGCGGCGGGCACCCCGGCACGAAGACGTCGACCGGGATCACCTGGTCGACGCCCTTGGTCACGCAGTAGCTGTCCCAGTAGGGGCCGCCACAGTTGGAGCACGACCCGTAGGAGATGACGTACTTCGGCTCGGGCATCTGGTCGTACAGGCGCTTGATCACGGGCGCCATCTTGTCCGTGACGGTGCCCGCGACGAGCAACAGGTCGGCCTGCCGCGGGCCGTGCGCGAACGGGATCACGCCCAACCGGATGAAGTCGTTCTTCGCCGCCGAGGCCGAGATGAACTCGATCGAGCAGCACGCGAGCCCGAAGTTGAACACCCACAGGCTGTAGCGGCGGCCCCAGTTCAGGATGAACTTGACCGGCTTGACCTTGGGCAGCGGCGTCTTCTCGGTGATCACGCCCACCGCAGGACCCCCTTGCGCCAGGCGTAGAGCAGACCGACCGCCAAGATCGCGATGAAGATCGCCATCTCGACGACCGCGGTGTAGCCGAGCGTGTCGAACACGCGCGCCCACGGGAACAGGAACACCGACTCGACGTCGAAGATCACGAACAGGAACCCGTAGACGTAATAGCGGATCTGGCTCTGGGACCAGCCCTCACCGACCGGGTCGATCCCGCATTCGTAGGTGAGCAGCTTCTCGCGGACGGGTCGACTGGGCGCGATCAGCCGCGCAAGGAGGAAGGCGACGGCGACCAACAGTGCACCGGCCAGCACCACTGCGAACACCACGCCGTAGGAACCGAAATACGTGCTCGTCGTCGCGGTCACGTTCCGTCGATACCTCCCCCAGGGCGGCCGTATCCTAACAGCGGGTCTGGGGCTGCCTCTGCACCGCAACGCACAGCCAGGAACCGTGCGAGCTGCGTCAGCGAACGTCGCGCCGGACCGTCGGGCAGGCGCTCCGCGAGCTCGGTCGCGCGCCGAACCTCGTCGCGGACGCCCGCCTGGGCGTGCGCCACACCGCCGCTCGTCCGGACGATCGCGAGCGCCCGGTCCAGGAGCTCTCCGTCGGGTGGGCCGGCGGCGAGGATCCGGCGCAGCTCGTCGCGATCATCGCCGTGGCGCAGCGCGTGCAGGACCGGGATCGTGTACACACCTTCCCGCAGGTCGGTGCCGGGCTCCTTGCCGAGCTCGAGCTGGCTGGACGTGATGTCCATGATGTCGTCGGACAGCTGGAACGCGAGCCCGAGCGAAGCCCCGAACGCCTCGAGCGTCTCGACGTGATCCGTGGGAGCCTCGGAGAGCATCCCGCCCAACCGGCATGCGCAGGAGATCAGGACACCGGTCTTACGCCGGATGATCTCGAGATGGTCCTCCTCGGTCTTGTCGACGTTGCCGGCGCTCGCGACGTCGCGGATCTGGCCGTCGCACAGGACCGCGATCGTCCGCGCCAACAGGCGGCAGACATCCGGCCCGAGGTCGGCGGAGATCTCAGATGACCTCGCGAACAGGTAGTCGCCCGCCAAGATCGCCACCGTGTTGTCCCATCGGGCGTTGACCGACGCGACCCCGTGACGCGACGTCGCCTCGTCCATCACGTCGTCGTGGTAGAGCGTCGCGACGTGGGTGAGCTCGATCGCGGCCGCGCCGGGGATCAGCCGGGGATCGGCGGGATCGCCGAAGTAGCCGGCGACGAGCACGAGCATCGGGCGGAAGCGCTTCCCGCCGGCGGCGAGCAGGTACTTCGCCGTCGCGGCGAGCAGATCCGAGTCGGCGCGGACCGCCTTGTCGAGCTCGTCCTCGACGCGGTCGAGGCGCCCACGGATGTCTGCCTCGAGTGCCGCGTCGGGGGCTTCCAGGCCCGGGATCACGCGCCGCATGGCCTCACCACTTCAGCACCGAAGCACGCTCGATGATGCCGGACAGCAGACGCGGGAACACACCGAGCACGATCACCGCGGCGGCGAGCACGCCGCCGGAGATCACGGGCACGAGCCCCGCATCGTCCTCGACGTCGCCGGCGGGGCGCCGGAAGTAGATGCGCACCACCACCCGCAGGTACGCGTAGGCGGCGATCACGCTCGCGAGCATGCACACGAGGGCGAGCGGCCAGTTGCCCGCGCGGATCGCCGCACCGAACACCGTCAGCTTCGCGATGAAGCCGACGGTCGGCGGGATGCCCGCGAGCGACAGCAGGAAGATCGTCAACAGCGCCGCGAGGCCCGGGCTCCGGGCGGCGAGCCCGTCGTAGCTGTCGTAGGAGGTCGGGTCGTGCGTGCGGACCGCGACGAGCGCCGTGAGACCGAACGCGCCCACCGTCATCACCGCATAGGCGATCAGGTAGAACATCGCGGCGCGGATCCCGATCACGTCCGGCGAGGTGAGCGCCGCCAGGATGAAGCCCGCGTGCGCCACGCTCGAGTAGGCGAGCATCCGCTTCACGTCACGTTGCGCCACCGCGAGCACCGACCCGACGACCGCCGAGATCAGCGAGATCGCGTAGATCACCGGCGTCCACGACGTGGTCAGCGGCTGCAGGGCGACGTCGAACACCCGCATGAGCGCGAAGAACGCCGCCACCTTCGTCGCCGCGCTCATGAACGCGACGACCGGCGTCGGCGCGCCCTGGTAGACGTCGGGCGTCCACATGTGGAACGGCGCGGCGGACACCTTGAACCCGAACCCGATCGCGAGGAACCCCATCGCGAGCAGCGCGATCGCCTGGGACCCCGTCTGTCCCGAGAGCGCGCCGACCACCGCGGGGATCTTGGTGCTGTTCGTCGCGCCGTAGGCCATCGCCACCCCGTACAGGAAGAACGCAGACGAGAACGCGCCGAGCAGGAAGTACTTCATCGCCGCCTCACCGCTCCGCCGCCCGCCGAGACCGGTGAGCACGTACAGCGAGAGCGAGAGGATCTCGAGCGCGAGGAACACGACGATCAGGTCGTTGGCGGCCGCCATCAGGACCATCCCCATCGTCGCGAACAGCACGAGCGGATAGAACTCCCCGCGCCACAGCGCCCCCGGCCGCCCGGCGCCGTGGGTGTAGAACAGGCAGCCGAAGGCGGCGGCCGCGACGAGCACGACCGTCGCGACCACGGCGAACCGGTCGGCGGCCACCGCGCCGCCGAGCACCGTCGGATCCCCGCTCCAGTCCCAGAGCCGGATCGCGGCCGCCGCCGCGCCGGCGAGCCCAACGAGCGCGATTGCCAGGTGGATCGCCCGGGAGCTGCGG
>JBKPRM010000100.1:0-4379 GCA_046734555.1 Actinomycetota bacterium
GGATCGGGTCCGGTGCGGGGGTCCTCGTCCCACCATTCGTAGGCGCGCGCGGTGGAGACCCCGAAGGAAGCTGGGACCACCACCCAGTTCGTCGTCTGCGCGTGGACGCCGGTGACGAGGTCGCCGCGACCGTCGGCGAAGACCGCACCACCGTGCAGGAGCGCCGGGACGTCGGCGCCGACGGTCGCGGCGATGCCGAGCTGTGTCTCGCGGGAGAGGTCCGTGCCGTGGAGCTCGTCGAGGGCGAGGATCGCTGCCGCGGCATCGGCGCTGCCGCCACCGAGGCCCGCAGCCACGGGGATGCGCTTCTCCAGGGTGACCCGAGCGCGCGGCGCATCGAGCCCCGCGGCGCGAGCCCACGCAAGCGCCGCGCGCTCGATCAGCTGCTCGCCTCCGGTGCTCTCGAGCTCCGGCGCTCGGGCGCCCTCGAGGACCACCTCGAAGCTGTCCGCCTCCTCGACCGTGACGACGTCGTGCAGCTCGAGCGGCAAGATCACCGTCTCGAGGTCGTGGTAGCCGTCGTCGCGACGCCCGAGTACCCGGAGGAAGACGTTCAGCTTCGCATGGGCCGCGCGCGTGACCGTCATGCGGGCAGCGCCTCGGCGACGCGCGCGAATCCTTCGAGAGGAACGGTCTCCGGGCGGGCATCGGCGGGCACGCCAGCGGCCGCCAGCACGTCGTCGGGATCGGCGACGCCCACACGCCGCGCCGCCGATCGCATGGTCTTGCGCCGTTGGGCGAACGCCTCGTCCACGATCCGCCACAGCCGTCGCTCGTCGACCCCGACACGCGGTTCCACGCGGCGCTCGAACCGGACGACCGCCGACGCCACCGTCGGACGCGGCCAGAACACATCGGCGGGCACCCGTCGGACCACCTCGACGGTCGCGTGGTACTCGGCACGCAACGTCGACGGCCCGTAGCCCGGATCACCCGGGTCCGCGGCGAACCGATCCGCGACCTCGCGCTGCACCATCACGACGAGTCGCGCGACCATCGGGGCGTGCGCGAGCACCTCTAGCACGATGTCGGTGCCGACGTTGTACGGCAGGTTCCCGCAGCAGATCCACGGGCCCGCGCCGAGCAGCTCGCTCCACCCGATCTTCGTCGCGTCGGCGGCGAGGACCTCCACCGCCGGCCGGTCGCCCACGGCCTCACGCAGCGCCGGCACGAGCGCTCGGTCGAACTCGATCGCGATAACCCGCTCGGCCCCGGCATCGGCGAGCGCGCGGGTCAACGACCCGAGCCCGGCGCCGATCTCAACGACGATCGCGCCCGGCCCGACGCCGGCGTCCCCCGCGATCGCGGCCGCGAGGTTCGGGTCGGTGAGGAAGTGCTGCCCGAGCGCCCGCGAGGGGACGATCCCGTGCGCATCGGCGAGTGCGCGGACCGCGCCGCTACCAGCTGAGCCCGACGTGGAGGACGCCGCGACCGAGCGGCTCGAGCTGTGCGAAGGCCTCGGGCGAGAGGTCGATGATCCGCCCGACGCCGAACGGTCCCCGGTCATCGACGACCACCGTAACGGAGCGCCCGGTGTCCATATCGGTCACCGTCACGTGGGTGCCGAAGGGGAGCCACGGATGCGCGGCGGTCAGGCCGGTCCAAGGCGGGTCGTACCACGTCGCGTTGCCGGCCTGGGCGGTGGCCCCCGTGCCCGGCTCGGTCAGCACCCCGTCGTACATGGAGTAGGGCGCCGAGAGTCGGTGCTCCGCGACCGGTGGCGCCACGACGGTGCTCGACAACTCCCGCGTGGACACCAGCCGGCCGTTGACGACCTGCATCCGCACGGCCACCTCGCGCGCGCCGGTCACACCCGGCTGGAGGATGTCGACGTTGCCCGGCGTCATCGTCGATGTGTAGTCGGTGACGACCGGCGGTGGGATCGGCAGGACCGCTCGATGCACGAAGGTGGAGACCTCCGTGTAGCGAACCGTCATGCCGTCGTGAAGGGGGGTGCTGGATGGTGGGACGACGCGATCGTCAGCGTCGGGTTGGATCCCCATGGCCGTAAGGAGCGCCCCGGTTGTGTCCGCGTTGGTCGAGACGTCGTGCACCTTCCCCGACACGACGGCTCGCACGGTCACGCCCGAAGGCCCGACACCGGCCGCGGAGGTCGATGCCTCCTCGGTCGCGGAGCCCGCCTTCCCGAACGGGCCCGTCCCCGGTCGAACCACCACCCAGACCCCCACACCTGTGGAGGTGAACGCCATCGAGAATCCGCGCGCCGGGACTCCCGGCGGCGGACTCACGACGACGGTCATGCCGTCCGTCAGCGCGGTGGCCGGCGGCGGCTGCACCTGCAGCCCGAGCGACAGCGGGAGTCCTTGATCGGACAGCAGGTCCTCGACGCTCGTCGATCGCGTCCGGAGCGCTTGCGTGCGCCCATCCACGACGAGCGTCACGTCTTTCGCCAGTGCGCTCGACACGACCATCACCGACATGCCGACGCCCGCCGCAACGATCGCGGCTTTCAGCGCTCGACGACGTCGCAGTCGTCGGACGCGTGTCGGTCGAACCACCCTGCCTCCGTCTCCACTCGGAGAGGCTTCGGGGGAAGCGGCTCGGTGGGAAGGAGCCGGGCCGGGACGGGGCCTCCGGTCGCATCGGGTGGTCACCCTATCGAACCCTCAACCCTTACTGCAACCTTGAGGGCGAACAGGCGTTCGTGGTGCTCAGAGGCCCGGGAAGGCGGTGCGGGCGTTCACGGCGGTGACCTCGACGAGCTTCGCGACCGCCTCGTCACGCACCAGCGCGAGCTCGGCGAGGGTCAGCAACACGTTCTGCGGCGCGTTGTCGGTGCCCCGAAGTTTCTGCGGCGCGAGGAACGGGCTGTCGGTCTCGACCAACAGACGGTCGAGGGCCACGTTCGCAGCGGCTTCACGCATGTGCGCGTTCTTCGGATACGTGACGTTGCCGGCGAACGACAGCCAGTAGCCGCGCCGTTCGCATTCGCGCGCGATGTCGGCGTCGCCGGTGAAGCAGTGGATCACCACGCGTTCGGCCGAACCCTCATCCAAGACTCGAAGCGCGTCCTCCCACGCGTCGCGAACGTGGACGATCATCGGTTTTCCACAGTCCTTCGCGAGCTCGATGTGTGCACGAAGGGTCCGGATCTGCGCATCGCGCTCACTGTGCATGCGGAACCAGTCGAGACCGCACTCCCCGACGCCGACCACGACCGGGTCCCGGAGCAATGTCTCGACCCGGGTCGCCGCCTCGTCGTCGAACCCGTCCGCGTCGTGGGGGTGCACCCCCGCCGAGGCCCGCACGGAACCGAACTCTGAGGCGAGCGCGATCGACCGCTCGCTGGTTTCGACGTCCACGCCGACGCAGATCAGCCGATCAACGCCCGCAGCCGTGGCAGTCTCGACCGCGACTGCAGGTTCCTGGTCCATCAGGAACAGGTGGCAATGGGTATCCACCACGCCGGACTGCACCGGGAGTTCAGGGTTCGGAACGCCCATCGCGGGCGGACGATAGCCGGTCTCGACCTCGGGTGCACAAGGGGAGCTTCACGTGAAACATGACATCGCGAACCCTCAGGCCGCGGTCGACGGGCGGCGTTACGCGGGTTCGGCGGTCTCCAGCCGTGGGAACAGCGCGTCGCCCTTGTGGGTCTCCGTTCCCGGCGCGAGCTGCCCCCAAACAACGGCGTCGGGCACCCGCTGATCCGCAGGATCCCCGCCGAGTCCGAGCTGTTGCCACAGTCGGAGCGCCGCCGCAGGCATGATCGGCTGGATCAACACGGCGAGGATGCGAAGCGTCTCCGCGCTCGCGTACAGGACGGCCTCGAGCTCGGCGCGCCGCTCCGGCTCCTTCGCGACCTTCCACGGCTCCTTCTCCACCAGGTAGCCGTTCGCCCGATCGACGATCGACCACACCGCGGCGACCGCCTTGTGGAGCTCGACCTGGATCATGTGGTCGTCGTAGCGCTTGGCCGCCTCGATGACCACGTCCGGCAGGTCGTCCTCCTCGCCGGGCGCGTTCGGCGTCGGGACGACACCCTCGAAGTAGGAGCCGAGCATCGCCAGCACGCGGCTCGCGAGGTTGCCGAGCCCGTTCGCGAGATCGGCGTTGTGGCGCTCGACCATCGACTCCCACGAGAAGTCGCCGTCGGATCCCCAGGCGACCTGCCGGAGCCAGTAGTACCGGTAGGAGTCCACACCGAACTCGTCGATCAGCTGGAACGGGTGGATACCTGTCAGGTTCGTCTTCGACATCTTCTTGCCGCCGACCGTCAGGTAGCCGTGCGCCCAGACCTGCAGCGGCAACTCGATGCCGGCGGCCAGCAACATCGCCGGCCAATACACAGCGTGGAAGCGAAGGATGTCCTTCCCGATCGTGTGGATGTTCGCCGGCCACACCTCCGCGAACCGCTC
>JBKPRM010000101.1:0-2779 GCA_046734555.1 Actinomycetota bacterium
CCGCCGACCGCGTCATCGACGGCTCGACAGGGAGCCTCGAGGATGCCGTGCGCGAAGAGGCGCCCGAAGGCCCCGACGTCGTGATCGACACGACCGGCGTCTCGAGCATGGTCAACCGCTGCCGAGATCTCGTTCGGCACGAGGGGAAGATCATCATGCAGGGCTACTACGCCGATCCGATCGAGATCGACTTCCACCCGATGCACATCACGAGGGCGACGATGACCTTCCCCTGCGGGTGGGACGACCAATTCAACGACGAGCTCGCCGACGACCTCGCGACCGGGAAGCTCGTGATCGACCAGCTGATCACGCACCGGATCGGGTTCCGCGACGCGGAGGACGCCTACGAGCTGGTGCTGAACCATCCCGAGGCGTCCCTCGGGATGGTCTTCGACTGGACGGGAGCCTGATCGTGGAGCGTGGGGTCTACTTCGACGGCTGGTTCCCGAACCAGCACTGCTACCACCCGAGCCTGCCACCACGGCGGCTCAAGATGATCGAGGACCTTGAGACCTATCACGCGACCTCGCTCGTGTGGTCGGCGCTCGGCGGTGGCTCGATCTCGTTGCCGTACCTCGAAGAGGAGGCCTACGGCGAGATCGATCCGCGATTCCGCTTCTACGGATTCCTGAACGATGCGGAGTTCATCCAGCATTGCCAGAAGCGCGGCATCAAGGTGTTCGGGATCGTCTTCGAGGTGCAGGGTTGGGAGTTCCCGGTCGAGCTGAACGAGGACCAGAGCAAGGTCCTGTCGATGAACGAGACGCGCGGCGTCGGCACGCCGGGCTGGCTCGGGCTCCGCGAGTTCACGCAGAACACGTATCCGAAGCTGTGGAAGCCGCTCGAGGACTACTTCCCGGACGGGCTCGTCAACAGCGACGGCGAGAAGGTCACGGACATCCTCGAGGAGTGCACGTCACGCGACATCTACGGCGAGGCGTGCCATTCGACATGGGTCGAGGTGCCGGAGAACAGCCACTACGCCTACCTGATGGACCGCAACAACCCGGTGTGGCGCGAGTACCTGAAGGCGATCATCCGGATCCAGATCGACGCGGGCGTTGCCGGGGTCGAGCTCGACGAGGCCGATCTACCGATCTTCGCAACGGGGTACGGGGGCTGCTTCTGCAAGGACTGCATGAAGCTGTTCCGCGCGTACCTGCAGGGGCTGCCCGCCGATGAGCTTCCCAAGGATCTGGTGGACACCGACCTGGACACGTTCCACTACGGGTCGTGGCTGCTCGAGCGCGGCTACGACTTCAAGTCCAACCGCGAGCAGACGCCGCTGTACTGGGATTACATCCGGTTCCAGCGGCAGACGATCGTCGGGTACTTCGCCGAGCTGTCCGACTACATCAAGGAGTACGGACGGTCCAAGGGTCGCGATGTGCTCGTGTCGGGAAACTTCTACTACTTCACGCCGCATTACTACGCATTCGAGCCGAAGGTCGACATCTTGATCACGGAGATGGACAGCACGTCCTATCGGCAGCCGTCATGGTGCCGGTACGCGGCGGGGTTCGCGCAGGACAAGCCGGTGATCGTCGTCGAGAACCCCTACGGCGGCGTGCCGCCGGAGCTCTTGCCGCGCCTCAAGGAGGGCAAGTCCTACGACCAGTTCCGCATGATGCAGTACGAGGCGGCCGCGCTCGGCATCAACATGAGCGTTCCCTACGGGGCGTGGATGGGCAGCGTGATCGAGGACTCGTTCTGGGCACCGCACGACGTCGTCGTCGAGGTCCAGGACTTCCTGGCCGATCACGAGGAGCTGTTCACCACGCGGTCGTTCTCGGAGACGGCCGTCGCCTACAGCGTGCAGAGCGCGTTCGACTGGACCGAGCACAACGGCTCCGGGAGCAAGTTCCCGTTCTGGGCCGCGGCCGACGGATTGGTCGAGCAGCAGCAGCCGTTCGACGTCGTGATGTTCCCCGAAGGTGTCCTCCGGGAAGACGCGATGACGCTGGAGGATCTCTCACAGTACCGAACGCTGATCCTCCCGCAGTGCACGTCGCTCACGACGGCGCAGGCGGACCTCGTGCGTGCCTTCCTCGAGCGCGGCGGCAAGGTGCTAGCGACCGGCGACGTCGGGATGAACCTGTCGGAGCAGCAGCGATCGACATTGCTCGGCCATCCCCACATGGTCCGGACGACAGCGATCGACGTGGCCGACCTCGCCGGGGGCCCGCAGGTCGCGTTCGAGGATGCGGCGGACCTCGCGATCAACATCCACCGGGTCGGTGACAAGCAGGCAGCGATCCACGTGATCAGGTACGACTACGACGAGGAACGCGACGAGGTGCCGGTGTTGCCGTCGATGACGTTCGACGTGCGGATCGGACGCCCGTTCCGCATGGTCAAGATGTTCAGCCCACTGGGCGACGTCGGTGCCCGGCTGACCTACAGTCGGGAGCGTCGCGAGATGCATCGCTTGGAGCTGACCGACGTGCCCCTGTACTTCGTCGCGTTGCTCCAGGGCTGATCCTCGTCGACCATCGTGAGGGGGCGGGGGGTGTCGCGGCTCAAGGTCGGGGTCCAGCTGGAGCCACAGCACTGCTCGTTCGCCGAGATCCGCCAGGCATGGCGCGAGGCTGACGCCCTCGGGGTCGATTCGATCTTCACGTGGGACCACTTCTTCCCGCTGTGGGGCGGCGATCCGAACGGAGCGCACTTCGAGGGATGGGTGGCCCTCGCCGCCGCCGCGTGCGATACGGAGCGTGCGATGCTCGGTGTGCTCGTCTCGAGCGTCGGGTACCGCAGCCCCGATCTGTTGGCGGAC
>JBKPRM010000102.1:0-1994 GCA_046734555.1 Actinomycetota bacterium
GTCGACGTCGACGCGCTCGAGTCGATCGTCGACGAGGACGTGGCGGGTCTGATGCTCACGAATCCGAACACGCTCGGCCTCTTCGAGCGCGACATCGAGCGCATCATCGGCGTGGTCCACGGGGTCGGCGGCCTCGCGTACTACGACGGCGCGAACCTCAACGCGATCATGGGCCGCACGCGTCCGGGCGACATGGGGTTCGACATCGTGCACATCAATACGCACAAGACGTTCGCGACGCCGCACGGTGGCGGTGGTCCGGGTGCGGGACCGGTCGGTGTGGTGGAACGGTTGGCGCCGTTCCTCCCGGTGCCGCGCGTCGAGCGGGACGGTGACGCCTACCGGCTCCGCCGCCACGATGAGCGGTCGATCGGCCGGATGCACGGGTTCCACGGCAACGTCGGCATCCTCGTGCGCGCCTACGTGTACGTGACTCTGCACGGGGCCGACGGCCTGCGCGAGGTGAGCGACCGTGCGGTGCTGAACGCGAACTACCTCGCCGCGCTCGTGCGCGACACGTTCCCGCTGGCCTTCCCGGATGCGACGCCCATGCACGAGTTCGTCTCGACGGCCGCCTCGCTCGAGCGTGCGACCGGCGTCCGGGCGATGGACGTGGCGAAGCGCCTGATCGATCTGGGGTTCCACCCGTCGACGGTGTACTTCCCGCTCGTGGTGGACGAGGCGCTCATGGTCGAGCCGACCGAGACCGAGACGAAGGAGACGCTGGATACCTTCGCGGCGGCCATGCTTCAAGCGGCCGACGAGGCGCGCGCCGACCCGGAACTCCTCCGGAACGCTCCCGTGACCACCCCGGTCGGGCGGCTGGACGAGGCACGCGCCGCCAGGCACCTCAAACTCCGATGGTAGCTGCCCTGCAAGCTATCACCTGTCCCGCACCGCGATCCAGCTAGTCATTCCGAACCATCCGGACTCAAGCGGCAGGGACCTCCGCCGATGAACCGGGGGAGTGGGCGACGAACGGTCGCCCCCGACCATGGGGATGGCGGATATGCGGTTGATCGCACGGCTCGCGGTGGTGGGCGCGCTCGTTGCGTCGATCGGTGCTGGCTCCCTCTCCGGGATGCCGGCCAACGGCGCGACCCTGCGCCGCCAGAAGATGTTGGCGTGGGTGAACGAGGTTCGGCACAAGCACGGCGTGGCGCCATTGAAGATGTCGCCACACGTCGTCGACCTCGCACACGATCACAACCTGCTCATGGCGCGGAAGGACCGACTGTTCCACACGAAGGACCTCGGCTCGAAGCTCCGCGTGAACTGGTGGTGCTGGGGCGAGAACGTCGGTGTCGGGACGAACCCCTGGGGCTTGTTCAAGGCGTATATGGCGAGCCCCGAACACCGGGCGAACATCCTCGGCCGTGGCTACGACCACGTCGGGATCAACTTCGTCGTCCGACGCGGCGTCATGTGGTCGACGATGGACTTCTACGGCTGAGCCTGACTCGGTCTGGCAGACGCGAAGGCCCGGGCCATCGGCCCGGGCCTTCGTCGTTGCGTGGATCCGGTGCTACGCGGTGCGGCGGCGACGGCTCGCCAGCACGGCGAGTGAACCGAGGCCGAGCAGCAGCAGGGCGATCACACCGAGCCGCAGCGCATCCGATCCCGTGAAGGCGGTCGGGGGCGTCGGGCGGTGGTGGTGCGTGCCCAACACGATCTCGACGGTGGCGTCGTCGTCGGCGGTCACCGTCTTGCCCAGGACGTCGGTCCCGGTGGCGGTGCCCACGTTCGTGACCGAGACCTCGTCACGCGGCAGCTCCCAGTCTTTCGTCAGCGTGACGCTGTCACCCGCGTCGAGCTGGGCGATGTTGCCGATGTGCCCGATCACGTCGTCGTCGACGCTGATGTGGGACAGGGTGGTGTCGCCTGTGTTGGTCACCGTGAAGCTGTAGGTCACCGTGTCACCCGGGTTGCCCGACTGCGGGTTCACGTCCTTCACGATGTCGATCGCGGGATGGATCAGGTCGACCGACCAAGAG